>JAHJBU010000046.1 GCA_018813375.1 Patescibacteria group bacterium | reverse complement strand
TTTATCTTTTAATTTTTATTTTAAACCTCAGTAGTTTACTTAAGTTCAACCACACAACCTGCTTCTTCAAGAGCTTTTTTGGCTTCGTTAGCAGCGTCTTTACCTGCACTCTCGAGCACAGTTTGAGGGGCGGACTCCACAAATTTCTTGGCATCACTTAGACCCAAATCTGGCTTAAGAACACGAACAGCTTTAATTGCGCCAATTTTATTTGAGCCAGCATCCTTAAGGATGACATCAAACTCAGATTGCTCTTCAACTTCAGCAGCGCTGGCACCAGCGGCGGGAGCAGCCCCGACCATAGTCGGGAGAGCAGCGGCGCTAACACCAAATTCGTCCTCAAGAGCCTTAACTAGCTCCGAGACTTCCATTAAGGATAATTCCTTGACGGAATCAACAATTTTTTGGACTTTTTTTGGAAGCTCTTTAATTTTTTTAGCTTCCTTTTCTTTGGTTTCTTTTTTGGCTTTATCGTCTGCCATAAATACCTCCTTTTAATTTACTATTTTAGTTTTTTCGTCAGTAGTTTTTTCGTCAGTAGTTTTTTCACTAAGAGCTTTTAAGACGTACACTAAGTTTTTCTGTGAGGCCGTAAGGACGTTAACAAGTCCAAAAGCGGGTCCTTTAATGCGAGCAATCAGTGTAGCAATCAATTGATCTTTAGATGGCAATTTACTTAGCTCTAAAATTTCTACAGCACTAAGAACCCTATCATCTATCCCACCTTGCTTGATCTCTAATTTATCAATTTCTTGATGAAAATCTACAATTTGTTTAAATCCAGCCACTTCATCTTCATATGAAAAGATAATGGCGCTCATGCCATTTAAAGAATCAGAAAATTCTTTGTTTTCTAAAGCTAATCCAACTAGAGTATTTTTAGCAACCACAAACTCAGCGCCAGCAGCTTTGAGCTGGGAGCGAAGCTTGACTTGATCAGATGCAGAGGTGCCTTGGTAATTAACAATCGCAAATGCCTTAGCTTTACTTAGCTTGTCTTTAAGCATTTGGAGCTGGTCTTGATTGTGTTGATTCGGCATTAAGTTTCCTTGGCGTGATATTTAACCCTGCCATGGCGGGGACACGCTGTCTTTGGAATAGAGGAGGTAGTATAACATATAACGGTTAATTTTGTCTCTTGATTTCATCTTGAATAAAAACGATTAATTCCGGTTTTAAGACTGGTAAAATTTCTCGCACTTTCTCTGGAGGCAACAAAGAATTTAAGTCTTGGTTTAGTAATTTAGGGGTCAGTTTTTTGTCAATAAAAATGGTCAGTTTTTTTAAATAGTTAGTTAGATTCATCTTAGTTTTATCTTCTACTACTGCTTGATTAATACCCAAGCCCTGTAAAAAAAATTGATGAAGATCATAAAAATCTCGCCCGGCAATTTTGTGATTTTTATCAAATCTAGCTGTGGCAGCAACGAGTTTATTAGCAAACATAGTTTCTAGTGTGTGTCCCTGGCAGTACATATTTAATTCTCGCAAATGCACTTTTTGATATTGGTTGTGGATACTGGGCTGATCGTTAATTTCTAGTTTGAGAGTATTTCGTTCATTTGGTTTGGTTTCGTACTTCAAAAAAAATTGCAAATGATCTGGGCTTTGGTCTTTAATCTCTAGTTGGAGTTGGTTAAAAATTTGATAGCATTTTTGTTTAATAGCGCTTTTCTTGTCTGAGTTTGGTAGATCGAAATCTAAATCAACGGAAAAACGATCTAGTACTCCGCGGAGCGCAGCATAAGTACCGCCTTTAAACTGCAAATTATTAGATAGCAGATTGTTTTTGAGGATAGCCCGCAATAAGCGCAAAAGTTGATTCTTGTGTTTAGCATCTTGGGGTCTAGGAGTGATCATCATTTGTAACCTATTTTCTGTTGGATTTGCTTTATATTTAATTTTTTTACTGCTAATTGATTATCAAAATAGTAATTTGGGTTTAGATGTAAAATATCAGCTATGGCTCTAGTGGGAGTGGCGATGTTATAGGTTTTTTTTTCTAAAATACCAGCTCTGTTTAGTAAATGATGGAAATTAAGGTAGCGACATAAATAATCAATTTTGCCTATAGAAAACTCTTTTTTCTTTGGTCCAAACAAGGTGATTTTATTGATGTTTTGCATAATAATACCAGCATTTTGCAAGACTGTTTCAGCACTAATATAAGCGCTTGGGCCAGATATAGCACAGCCGACTTCATAGGGGTTGAGTTTATTTACAGGTAGAGTGGAGTAAAGGCCTTTTTGCAAACGATAAAGAACTTGATTTCGAGTATATCTTTTAAGCGTTGTCCAGAGGGTGTTTTTATTTTCAATTTCCCAGAGTACTGCTAGATCAGCAGAGCTGAAGATGCGTTTATTTTGCTCAATTAAGATTTTTTGTTTATAAATATTTCTAGAACGGTACATATATGTACAGGATAAGAGAAATAATTGAGTTTGTCAAGTTACGGAAGAAAATTCTGAATGAAGACTGCGGATGACAGTACTTTATTTAATGATAAAATTCGGTTATGTCAGTCTCACCAAAAGTGTCAGTTTCACCAAAAGTGTCAGTCTCACCCAAAGTTTTACCGCAAATAGTTCTTACTGGCTCGGTCGCCATAGATCGGATTATGGTTTTTCCAGGCAAGTTTGTAGAGGTGATTCAGCCTGATAAATTACATATTTTATCAGTCAGCGTGTTGCTAGACGAGCTACGGGAAACTAGGGGTGGGGTAGCAGCCAACATTGCCTACAACCTTGGTTTGTTAGAGCAAAAATCGGTGCTGTTGGCTGCGGTTGGTGATAATGCCAGAGATTATATGACTGATTTGTCAATTTTAGGGGTAAATATTGATTATTTGCACTATTCACAATTTAAAACCGCTTCCTTTTCTGTGATCACAGATCAAAACGATTGCCAAGTAGGTGGATTTTATCCTGGAGCCATGAGTGAAGCTAGTGGTTTGTCATTGAAACCCTGGCAAGATTTGAAGGCATTAGTGGTGATTTCACCCCATGATCCAACACAGATGTCACGTCAAGTTAAAGAGTGCCAAAAGTTTGGGTTGAGGATGTTGTATGATGTGGGTCAACAGGTGAGTAATTTAGATCAACTAGATCTGCGGGCAGGGGTAGATGCTGCGGAGCTGTTGATTTTAAATGATTATGAGCTGGGCGTGTTAATACAGAAAACAGGCTGGAGTCAGACTGAAATATTGAAAAAGGTGAAGTTGTTGTTAGTGACTTTAGGTGAGCAGGGTGTAAAGATTTTACAATCTGGCGGTGGGGGAAGTTTAAGCGAAAATGAAAAATTAGTTGCAGCAGTTAAAATTAAAAAAGTGGTTGATCCTACTGGCGCCGGGGATGCTTTTCGCGCTGGATTTTTATATGGCTATGTGCGAAAGTGGGATATTGTAAAATCAGCTCAGCTAGGATGTGTGGTAGCCTCGTTTGCAGTCCAGCAGCATGGTACGCAAGAACATAAATTTAATAAAAATAAAATTAGAGAAAGATACGATGAAACATACGGCAAAAAAATTGTCTTCTAATAAAAAATTGGCCTATAAAGTCAAAGATATTTCTCAGGCTGCTTGGGGGAGAAAAGAAATTACTTTAGCAGAAAAAGAGATGCCGGGCTTGATGGCACTACGCCAAGAATATGGCCAGAAAAAACCTCTCAAAGGTGCGCGCATCGCTGGGTCTTTGCACATGACTGTGCAGACAGCGGTTTTAATTGAGACTTTGCAAGAGCTGGGAGCAAAAGTGCGCTGGGCTTCATGTAATATTTTTTCCACTCAAGATCAAGCCGCCGCCGCGGTGGCTAAAGCGGGTACGCCGGTTTTTGCCTGGAAAGGCGAGACGGAAAAAGAGTACTGGTGGTGTACTGAGCAAACTTTACAGTTTCAAGATAAAAATGGGAAAATAATTGGTCCCAATCTGATTATGGATGATGGCGGTGATTTAACTGCTTGGGTACATGATAAACATCCAGAGATGTTGGAGAATATAAAAGGTACTTCAGAAGAAACCACCACTGGAGTTCATAATCTTTACAAAATGATGAGTACGGGTAAATTAAAAATTCCTGCTTTTAATGTAAATGATTCTGTGACCAAATCTAAGTTTGATAATTTATATGGGTGTCGAGAATCTTTGGTTGATGGAATTAAAAGAGCTTTAAATTTGATGGTGGCAGGCAAAATAGTCTTGGTGGCGGGATATGGAGATGTGGGCAAAGGTTCTGCTCAATCTATGAGAAGTTTTGGGGCTAGAGTAATTGTGACTGAGGTTGATCCAATCTGTGCTCTCCAGGCTGCAATGGAGGGTTTTGAAGTTAAAAGAATTGAGGATGTAGTTAAAGAAATTGATATTTTTGTCACCACTACGGGTTGTAAAGATGTGATTACTATTGAACATATAAAGAAGATGAAAGATGGGGCGGTGGTTTGTAATATTGGTCATTTTGATGTTGAGATTCAAGTAGACCAGCTGAATAAATTTCCTAAAATTAAAAAAGTTAATATTAAACCTCAAGTAGATGAGTATACTTTTCCCGACGGTCATCGGATTATTCTCTTAGCAGAAGGTAGATTGGTTAACTTGGGTTGTGCTAATGGCCATCCTTCATTTGTAATGTCAAACTCTTTTACTAATCAAGTTTTAGCTCAGATCGAGTTATTTACTAAAAAATATGAGGTGGGAGTGTATCGCTTGCCCAAACATTTGGATGAAAAAGTGGCTGCTCTGCACTTAGATAAATTGGGGGTTAAGTTAACAAAACTTACCAAAGACCAGGCTACATATTTAGGAGTTCCTAAAAAAGGTCCGTTTAAGCCAGATCATTATCGGTATTGAGGGTGGTTTTATAAATAGTGGGTGGTTGACATTATTTTATAGAAATAGTATTATTTTGATATACTTTTTAAGAAAGGGGGGCAATATGCCAATTAAAGAAATTGATGAAGGATGCTTAGAACAATACGAGGCTGTTCGAGGATTTGTCCTTTATAGCGAAGAAAAGCTTGCTGAGTGGTGGAAAGATATAGATTCTAGTGGACAGGACGTAATATTAACTGCGCTTCAATATATTGCTGAGTATGGAGATAATGACGGACATCATGAAACCAGAGAAAGAATTGCAACTACATTAGTTGCCCGACTAAGTACTTAAAGAGAATAATTAAAATCATCAGAAATTTTTGCCAAAAATGGTTAAATATGTCGGGGTAGATTAGGATGCATTTAATTTAAGTTTTTAAACCAGCATTTTTTTTACATTCTACAAGGAGGGGTGTCAAAATGCCTCCTTTTTGCTCTTGTTTTGATGTCAAAAGGTGGTCAAAAGGAGGGCAAATTGACTACCGGGGTCTGTGATTCATTGTTGATGATTTATACATCATGGTGTATGCTAGGATGTATGAAACGAACGCAAATTTATCTTACCCTAGCTCAGCATGAGTACTTGGCTCAAAAGGCTAAAAAAAATGAGACTTCTATTTCCAATGAAATTAGGAAAACAATTGATTTTACTCGCCATAATAAGCAATTGTTTTATAAACAAAAAACAAGAGAAACAGCGGGGCAGTTTTTGCTTAAGCTGTCTGATGAATTGAGCGGAGCAGGATATAAGGTTAGTGGTAAAGAGAATGCAGTAACAAATTTTGAGCAATATTTACTGGATGACTATGAACGAATCAAAAATTATTATCGATAGTAATTATTTTTTAGGTTTATCTCTTAATGATAATACCTTGCGTAAAAGATGCATCCATGTTGCAAAAAAAATTAGTAAGCCTGGTTATCAGCTTTATATTTCTCATTATATTTTATTAGAAGTATTAACAATTTTAAAACTTAAAAAGCTTTTGCCAGTTGTCAAAAATATGGTGAATAATTTATTCTCATCAGAGTTTCATTTTATAAAAACATCACCAAAGCTAGATAAGCAGACTTTGGAATTTTTTTTAGAAGAGAAAAATCAAAAATTGAGTTACATTGATGCTAGTATTATTGTTACCATGAGGCGGGAAAATATTGGTAGTTTAATTACCCTTGATAAAGCTCTTGCCAAAGTTGCTCGGGAGCAAGGATTTGCGGTGCTTGGGTGAAGATATGTTATACTATTTCTCTTATATGAAAATTTTTTTAAACTCAATTATTACCACCACTACCAACCCCTAGGGGTGAGGTGGTCGTGGTTTGAAACTACAATCCCCGCCTCGACGGGGGTTTTTTATTGAAGTACAATTAAAAAAGAAAGTTAATTAAATATGTCAAATAAACAAAACAAGGTGAATGGCGAAGCCAGAGAAGGTGCCCTGGGGTACAAACAAGCAAAACTTAAGGCAGAAAAATCTGATCTGTGGAAGTTGCGTCACACTGCTGAACACGTTTTGCACCAGGCTGTCAAAGAACTTTACCCCAGTATTCAGTTAGCCATGGGTCCGGCCACCGAAGATGGTTTCTACTTTGACTTCGATGGTGGTGAGGTCAAAATCTCAGCTGAGGACTTCCCTAAGATTGAAGCTAAGATGCAGGAGATTATTGATCTTGATCTACCTATGATAGAAAAAGAAATTACTGTGGGAGCAGCCCGAGAACTATTCGCTGGTAATCCCTACAAATTAGAATGGGTAGACACTATTGAAACCAAAGGTGAAATGGTCACTATTTACTGGAGCGGAGAGCCAGGGTCGCAGCGCGCCACGGTGGATTTATGTGCCGGGCCTCATGTGGCTTCAACTGGTCAGGTCAAGGCCTTTAAACTTCTTTCTGTAGCTGGTGCTTATTGGCATGGTGATGAAAAAAACAAGATGCTGACTCGTATTTATGGCACAGCATTTTTTAGCCAAAAAGAGCTAGACAAACATTTAGAAATGTTGGCAGAGGCTGAAAAAAGAAATCATCATCGCATTGGCAAACAGATGGAGTTATTTGAGATCTTTCCTGAGATTGGTCAGGGTCTACCAGTTTGGCTGCCAAAAGGCTATGCCATGCGCCGAGCCATAGAAGATTACATGATTTGGTTGGAGCGCAAGTATGGTTATGCGCATATATTAACACCTCATATTAACCGCAATGTACTATTTAAAAAATCAGGCCATCTGGATTTTTATGCAGACTCAATGTACCCACCAATAGAGTTTGATGATGAAAAATATTATCTCAAACCCATGAACTGTCCGGCAGGGATGATGGTTTATAAGAGAAAACCTCGAAGTTACAAGGATCTACCGCTTAAATTAGGCGAATTGGGTACAGTTTATCGTTACGAGAAATCTGGCGAGCTTCATGGTTTGCAGCGTGTGCGGGGTATGACTCAAAATGATGCCCATATTTTTTGTACCGCAGCACAGTTAAAAGATCAGTTTAGAGAAGTAATGGAAATGCTAGATATTTTTTACAAAGATGTAGGTTTTGATAAATATACTTTCCGTTTGTCTTTATCTGATCCAAAAGATGATAAATACTCATTCTGTGGCAGTCGCAAAGATTGGGAAAAAATGGAAAATACCATGCGTGAGATTCTTGATGAGGCAGGCGTAGAGTATGAAAGTATAGTGGGAGATGCAGCTTTTTATGGTCCCAAGCTTGACGTGCAAGCAGTAAATGTTTTTGGCAAAGAAGATTCGATCTCAACTATTCAAGTTGACTTTAATTTACCAGAGAGATTTGAGCTGGAGTACGTTAATAGCGATGGTCAAAAAGAGAGACCCTTTGTAATTCACCGTGCATTAGTGGGTTCATTTGAACGCTTTTTTGCTTTCTTAATTGAGCATCATGCTGGTAAGTTTCCACTTTGGTACGCACCTGTTCAGGTTAAATTATTGCCTATTACTGATCGCAATGTTACGTATGCTCAAAAAATAGTAGCTCAGTTATTGGATAAAAATATTCGGGTTGAGCTAGATGATCGTAGTGAAACACTTTCGGCTAAAATTCGTGATGCCCAGCTGGAGCAAGTGCCTTATATGGCTGTGGTTGGTGATAAAGAAATGCAGGATGATTTGGTTGCAGTACGAGCGCGCGATGGGCAAAAGCAGGAAGTAATGGGGGTTTTAGAGTTTGTGGAGAAGTTGCAAATAGAAGTACAAAAAAGGAAGTAATTTTTTTGGTTTCTGAGTTTGACTATTTTTCTAAAACTGGTACCATTGTTAATGGTAATAATGCCAAAACTGGCACTTATTTGGGAAAATATGTTTAATCGTAAAATTTTAAATAATTTAGCTAAGTGGAAAGATTCATCTCAAAGAAAACCGCTGATTTTACGAGGA
This sequence comes from Patescibacteria group bacterium, assembly GCA_018813375.1. Taxonomy (GTDB): domain Bacteria; phylum Patescibacteriota; class Microgenomatia; order UBA1400; family PJMF01; genus JABBGTR01. The sequence continues at coordinate 19,049 of JAHJBU010000046.1, read as the reverse complement.
GCACGTCAGGTGGGTAAGACTTCAGTCGTGGAGCTTTTTGCCAAAAAAAATTACACAAAATTTGTGCAGTTAAATCTAGAACAAGTTTTGCAACGTAATTTTTACTCTCAAGTCGCGAGTGTAGATGAGTTTGTTAGGTCAGTCAGGGTAGATAAAAGAATTAAGATTACCGCTGGGGATACGCTGATTTTTATTGATGAAATTCAAAACTGTCCTAACTTATTAGAACTATTACGCTTTTTTTATGAAGACTATCCAGATTTACATGTGATTGCAGCTGGGTCTTTACTAGAGAAAATGATTGAGCAAAAGAAGCCTTCCATCCCAGTTGGTAGAGTGAGTTACGCTTATATGTATCCACTAGATTTTTTTGAGTATTTAGAAGCGATGGGGGAGCAAGAATTACTTCTAGTTTTAAAACAACTCTCTTTTGGAGAGGGAGTTTCGGCGAATATTCATCAACTAGCTTTGGACCATTTTCAAAAGTATATGTTAGTGGGAGGGATGCCAGAAATAGTAGCACAGTATACACAATCTACAGACTTAGCTCAGATAAATCAGGTTTTTTCAGATATTATAACTAGTTATGCTGATGATATTTTAAAGTATGCGATCAATAGTGATGCGCAATACTTAGATCATGTTTTACTCAACGCGCATACAGTAGCTGGTCAAATTTATAAGTACAGTAATTTTGCTGGGACTCGCTCCAGTAATAAAGAAATAGGACCAGCATTTAGGAGTTTAGAACAGGTAATGTTACTAACTCAAGTAACGGCGACTAAATCCATACGTTTGCCAGTTGTTTCTCAGCTTTATAGACCAAAGAAGATGGTTTTTCTCGATGTGGGCTTAGTTAATTTTCAGTCTTGTATTCAAGACTATATTTTTACTAAACATAAACTAGCTGATATTTTTAAGGGTAGAATCGTAGAACAAGTAGTAGGGCAAAATTTGATTGCTCAGGGGGTAAATGCTAAAGTTAAGCTTAATTATTGGTCACCCGGTAAAGAAATTAGTGCTGCAGAAGTTGATTTTTGTTTTGCCCACCAAGGGAAGATCATAGGGATCGAAGTTAAGTCTGGTTCAGCAGGTAAACTAAGGTCTCTTTTTGTATTTGCAGATAAGGTGGTTGATCACCAATTAGTTAGATTTCACACTGGGCATTTGATGAAAGAAGAGCTGATTTTTGATCACAAAAACTACCAGTTATTATCAATTCCATTGTATTTAGTGTCGCGGTTTTTTGAGCTGTTAGAAAAATGATGCTAAGATATTGACTTTAATTTTATTTAAATGTACACTACGTACATATTACTTTTTTGTAAATAGCCCGTGCAATAATTTTGCAAAAAGAGTGTAGGAAAATTGGGGCTAACTTATCACACTTCCTGTAATTATTGAGTGTTAAACTTATGAAAAGTAAAAACAAAAAAACACAAACTATGACCGCAACTATTGCTAGAACGCAATTTTTTGAGCTAATAAATGCCGCTTATTATCACGGTACACAAACTGTGCTGACAAAAAACGGCAAAGAGATGGCTAGAATCGTGCCGCCAGTAGAGAAAAAAGTTGATTGGGATGAATATATGAAAAGACTGGAGAATTTTAAACCATTTTTGACCGATAAAGATGTGGAGGATTACAAGCAAATTAGAGCAGGTTTTAACAAGCCTAGGTTTCCTGATTGGTAAATATGAAAACTTTTTTTGCAGATACCTCAGTTTTTATTGAAATGAGCCGCACGGGTGAAGGTGTTTTTAAAGAAGTTCTGCGGTTAGCATCTCATGACAAGGCTAAATTATTTGTGTCGGTGGTGGTAGTAGCAGAGTATTGGGCTGGTAAATCCATGAATTTTAAAGCTAATAGGGAAGAAGGGAAAATTTTATTTGAGAAGTTTGAAGTCATTGATGTTTCTTTAAAAATTGCTAAGAAGGCTGGCGAAATTAGACGAAAACATAATACCGATTTGCCAGACGCCCTCATCGCTGCTACAGCTTTAGAACATAACGCGCAATTGGCTACACTTAACACTAAACATTTTGAAAATATTCCAGGATTAAAAATTTGGCAACCTAAAGTTTTTAAAGCTTAATCTTCAACTTTTAACTTGATCCCAGGGCTCATGGTTGCTGCTAGGCTAGCATTTTGGATCTTGCCTTTAAAAGCAGAGAGTAAAGTTTGGAGATTTTCTTGAAGTTGTTTGGTTTCCATCAGAGTGTTGCCGATAACCACATGGACCAATGGTGCTTTGCGTTGTGTACCAACAGTGATTTTGCCTGATTCAAGTTCTTTTTTCTTTTCTTCTGGTTTTGCAGTCAGAGTACCTTGCTTGGGGTTTGGCATTAGACCGCGTGGACCCAAAACTTTTGCTAGCTTGGCTAGTTTTGGCATCATATCTGGAGTGGCGAGTAAGACATCAAAATCAATCTTGCCAGCTTCGATGTTTTTTAAGACTTTGTCATCAGCTATTACTATTTTTAAGCTTTGGCCAGTAGAGTGGGGAAACTGGAGCTTTGCTTTTTCATTCTGAAATTTATCTGTTAAAGTTATGTGGGCAACAATAGTGCCAGTAAAGCTGGAGTAAGAGAGTTTTTTAATTAGTTCAATCGCGGAAAAGGGATCGTATTGACGAGTTTTGTCTACTTGAGATCGCACGGCTTTATATTTTTGACTGCGAGTTTTCTTTTGTATAGTTTTTTTTATTTTTGGTTTTTCAGTTACACCACTTGCTTCTGGAGCTTCCACCACTTTAATCACGGTGTTTTCCATCGACATATCAGTGTTCTTTTTTTGTCCCATGTTGTTCCTTATATAAGTAGTGATTATATTATATCTATACCCATGCTTTTAGCTGAGCCTTCAACACATCGCATGGCTGCTTCTAGATCATTTGTGTTAAGGTCAGGTAGTTTTTTTTGCGCAATTTCTTTTATCTGAGCTTTAGTAATACTGCCAGCTGAATCAACTCCGGGTTTTTGTGAGCCAGATTTAAGTTTTAAGACTTGTTTTATCATGGCTGAAACTGGAGGTAGTTTAAGCTCAAAAGTAAAACTGCTGTCTTGATAAACTGTGAGCTCTGCAGGAATAATTTGACCGCGCTTATCTTGAGTGCGATCATTATATTGTTTGATAAAATCCATCATGTTAATACCCGCTTGGCCTAAAATAGGACCAACTGGAGGAGCAGGAGTAGCTGTACCCGCAGGTAGATTTAATCTAATAATTTTTTTAACTTTTTTTATTTTTGCCATAAGAACTTTGGATTATATCAAACTTTTTGTACTTGCAAGAAGTCAAGCTCCACTGGTGTTTCACGACCGAAGATACTTACCAATACTTCAACTTTACCTTTATCCTCATCAATTGATTGTACGGTGCCCAAAAATTCGTTAAAAGGACCATCGGTGATTTTAACTGCTTCGCCCTCTACATATTCAGCCTTGTACTGTGGCGCACCTTGGCTAATATATTTTTGAATAGTTTCTACTTCGTGCTTAGCCAGAGCAGTGGGTTTACTACCAATGCCAACAAAACCAGTCACGCCAGAGGTAGTACGTACTGCTAGCCAAGAGCTATCAGTCAGTTCTAAATAAACCAGCATGTAGCCAGGAAAGATTTTCTCTCGTATAGTTTTACGCTGACCGCGTTTAATCTGGATTTTTTCTTGAGTAGGAACGAGAATTTTAAGAACCTTGTGAGTTAAGTTTAAAGTTTCGGCTCTTTGTTTAAGAGTTTCAGCGACTTTATTTTCGTGTCCGGAATAAGTGTGAACTACATACCAGCGGGCTTTCTCATTTTCAACATCAGAGATGACCACTAAGTTAGGATTATCAACTTTTACTTCTTGGGTTTCAGGAGGGGTTTGTGTTTTGCTATCTGTCATATTGTTTTATTTAATTAACACTTCGGTCAGTTTTTGGAATAATAAGTCTAGGCCTCCTAGATAAACTGCAAGCAGAGTGCTAACCGCAATGACCAGCATGGTCTTATTTACGGTTTGCTTTCGGGAGGACCAGCTGACTTTTTTTAGTTCACGGACGACTTCTTTAAAGTATCCAATGGGGCTGACCATAAGTATCATATTGTAACAGAATGCAAGGCTGATGAGAATAGGATGCTGGAGTGGGTTTAATTTCTAGCCCGTGGAGGTACAATGCCTTTATTTTTAACCCGATCTATCATGGGCGACTGAGGCATACTTGCAGGCTGACTATTGATAGGTGGAGGCTCATTGATAACTGGTGGTTGAGTTGGTGGAACTGGAGACATGCCTGGTTTCTGGGGTGGTCTCTGGGGCGTTATTGGCGGAGTTTGCTCTTTAAGCTGACTAAGTTTGGCTTGTAATTCTTGTTCATATTGATCGTTTTTGGTTGTAGTAGTTGATTGTGATTTATAAACTTGAGTCTTTTTATTGCCAAAGATTTTAGGAATTAAGACTATTAGAAGAAGCAAACCACCAGCTGCAAGAGCAATGACAGGCAAAAGATTGACGGGTAGACCAGTCTGATTTAATGAATTAATCACTGCATCTAGAGCAGTTTTTTCTTCAGGTAATGCTGGTATTAAACTCGGTGATGGGGTTGGGGATGGTTTAGTAGTTGGTTTAATTATTGCTGCTGGGGTAGAGTCTGTTGCCTCTTGGTCTGTCTCTTGATTTATTTCTTCATCATCTAGATCTCCGCCTTTATTATTAGTTACTTCTTTGGTGTACAAAGTAGAGACGGTTTTAGTAGTAGTGGCAGAACAAGACGTGCTACTTGGGTTCGTGGCCAGACGACATAAGCCATAGTAGCAACGTAGATTGGCGGCACAATCAGCATTAATGCCACACGTAGTGCCACAGCTAGCAGTGATATCTGCCTGAACGGTTGAGCTAGGCACACGACAGTATTGGTCATCCGGGTTGTCTGATCGGCGACATTTATTTTCTAAGCAGGAAAACTCACTATCACATTCTCTAGAGTCAGCACAGTATTGATTACAGCCAAAATTAAGGCCTTGATCTGGTTGAGATTGGCAAGTAGTGCTACTGACATTAGTTACCAAGCGACATTGATTGTTGTAGCAACGATGATTGGTTTCACACTCTGCATTACTGTCACATGATAAATTACAGCCTTTAACAGTCACACCGCCAGTATTGGCATCATTATCGCCATCATCGCTAGTGTCATCATTGTCGCCGTCATTATTATCATCATCACTGTCATTATCATCATCGTCATTATTATCATCGCTACTTACTACTGTAAAGTTTAAAGCATCCACATGATTAAGGGCATCTTGTGGTGGATTGGTATCGTGAATAATTGATTTTGATTTTTCACGGTCAAAACTAATCTCAACATTTCCAGCTTGAGCAATTGGTAGACTAATCTGGGCAATAGTGGTAGCTGAGGTAGAAGAAAAAGTTTGATTAATTTGTGCAGGTAAGGCAATAACTGATATTAAATATCCATCACCAGTTTGCTCCACTTGCTGATAAGCAGATTGTAATCCAGAGCCTGAAAGCACGGAGATAGAAGGTGTGCCACCTAAAGTATTTGTAATAATATTAAATACTAATTGCACGCCATCAGTTTGAACCCCTTGGGTGTTGGTTTTTAGATCAATTGTGGCAGTGCCAATCTCTAGCGTACTGCCAGAACTAGGAGAACCACTCACAATCACCTGTCCACCAGTGACTGAGGCATCTTTTCTAATATCTTGAGATTCTTCTCTTAGGGGTTTTTGTAAAGCTATTAGTCCGACTGTCCCTAGTAGAATTAATAGTAGTGAGATGATGGTAGCTATGAGTGATGGGAGTTTTTTTATCATGTTTTCTTACTTTATATTACAGCGAAATGTTGCTAATGAGCAAACTGTAATCGCTAATATCAACTATGCCATCGCAATTTAGATCTGAAATTAATGAGTTGCTAGACTGCATAAACTCTGAAACTAATAGGCTAAAGTCGCTAATGTCGACACTAGTATCATTATTTAAATCTGCCATGAGCCCTGATTGGCTGGTAGTAGAAAAGTGAGCTGTCCAACCAACAGTCGGATCCGGATATTCAAGGTTAATGGTGTAATCATATCCGGGTGGGAAATAGGCTGAAGATTGAGGGGAAATTTTCATTTGAATTTTATTAAGAGGATCTATATTATAGCGATTAATTCTTTCAATATTAATTGGCACATCACTAACTTGATTGTTGCTTGGACAAGTTTTACTCACAATAACGCGAGGAATTTCTGTTTTGATAGTGTTTTCATCTGTCTGATGTTTGTAAGTGATGTAAATATTATTGATGTTGTCTAATTGTGGGACTTGCAGAAAAAAATCAGCATGTTTTCTGCCTAGTCTGTAATCATATTGTGAATAGTTATCCCATAGTAGTTCAGTATTGTGGTCAATTAGTTTGACATAAGGATAGAGCTTTTTTCGGAATTGATTAGTGATTGTAACTTCAGCTTTTCCTTGTTTATGATCAAAGGTATGAACTACTAAATAGTATGGTCCGCTACCTGTAGCTGTGTGCTCAATTCTAGTACCTGCTTGGATAATTTTCTTTTTATCAGGTCCATAAAGCACAGTTTTTATATAGCTACCAACTGTATTAATATCGAGTTCTCTTGCTAGGGTTTCAAATTTCATACCTGGCTGTAGATAAAAAGTGAAAAATTGACCATATCCATTTTCTATGGGCAGCACCGTTTGGTCTGAGCCTATAGCAAAAAGTTTTGCTGTAAAAGTAAATATATCTGGAATTATTGTTAGCAAATCTTTATTGACAGATAAAAGATGATAGCTAATCCGTGGATCTTCTGGGAGAGTGTCGCCAGATAAAGAGATGGGATCACTTGGAGTGGGAATTGGTGATGGGAAAAAAGTTGGGTATGGAGTGGGAATTGGTGATGGCAAAAAAGTTGGGTATGGAGTGGGAATTGGTGATGGGATAGGTAAAATTGATGGTGATGGGATAGGTAAAATTGATGGTGATGGAATAATTGAGCTAGTTGGCGATGGGATTGGTGAGACAGAACAAACATCTGTGGTTTCTTCTGGCTTAACACAGATTCCACCTGCTCCATCTCTGCCATCAGCTACATTAGTTTTACAAATTAGCCCTTTTTTGCATCTTGAATAAGGACTTGATGGAGAAACAGTTTCATTGCAAGACCCACACCAATCAGATAAAGGCGTTTCTGGGATTGGTGAGGTAATTGGTGGAGTAGCAGGCTGTGTAGCTTTGGGGAAAAGGTTAGTCTGAGTTTTAATCAGAATTAAGCTTAATGGCAAAACTAAAATTACAAAAGTTAAGGTACCCAGGGTAATTTTTTGTTGCTTAGATAAATGACACCAGGCTTTTTTAAGTTGGTTTAATTGGTTATCAATAGACGAGCGCAATTTTTTTGTCACTAGATATAGCGTATAGTAAAAAGAAGAGAGATGTCAATCGCGCTAATATATTTAGTTTAATGTAATGACAATAAAAATTTTATGTTTTAGCTACTAGTTTTTTAACTCTTTTTAACACAGAAAAACAAAATTCGAGATCTTCAGGTTGGTATTTCCTGTCTATTTCTATTAATCCACCAATGTGAAGTTTATTCCGTAGTTTACGTATTTTATCTATATCATGTATAAGTTTTTTATCACTAAGAAAATGTTTTGTGCAAAGTCGTATAATGCGAAGAAAATCTAGTCTAGAGATTTTCTTTTTAACTTTTTTGCGTCTACACCAGATAATTTCCTCAGTAGAATTTGCAAAGCAATGAATTTTATGTGGATCTTTGTATTCCCATTCATCATCAAGTTCTACTTGATTAGATTTGTAGACTTTTTTTAATTTCCAAAGTAATAAAGCCTCGATAATTGTAGCGGTATAGATAATGACAGTTTTTCTTAAGCTACTAACTAGAGACTCTCGGTTATCGTAGTTTTCGGATTCAGATAATAGAACAAGCTCAACTATTAGATCATTTGCTTGATTAATATTTGAACGCAAGGCAGTGCTCGAAACAAAGTCAAAATCACTCATCAAGCATCTCTTAGCATACTTGATAATGATGGGTAACCTTTTTTTTCTAAATAGTTACCTAATTTCATATCGGAACGTGTATCAAGATCAATGTTATATTTTTTTTCGATGGTACCAATTTTTGTATCTTTACGTATTTTACGATAAGTACCTTGATCGGTGCGAGAGCGTTTCGTTGTCATAATTTTCATTCTAACTAAAAGTAAAAATTATCCAAGTGGGAAATTGGGAATGTTAGCCCAAAATGAAAATGTCCCCTTTCTGCAAAGTAGGAATGTCCCCTTTTGGAAAAAAGGCTTCATAATTTAGTTGCGTAGCAACTAGCGATAAAGAAATAAATATATACCAGGGCTAGTTGGAGTTGTTCCATTAAAAGTTTATTTGAAAGAATGCAGTAGCAGAATGAGAAATAAACTGCACCAGATTGCTAATAAAATATACTTAGAAGAACCTATGCCTCTTCCGAGTCAATTAAATTGTTATGTAGAAGCAAATAGAGAGAAAATTAGCTATTAAATCAAGTGCATTAGGACAGTTTTATTGACAATTGACAACGATCATCGTACGATTCTTTTTACCTGTCCTATCAAGTAACATTAGGAGCAAAACTAATGAATAAGCCAAATTTAAGCAGTGAAGTCAACAAAAGAGTGCGTAAGGCTATTATTACTGATGCTGGTTTTGCCAGTCGATATTTGCCCATCAGTAAAACTATGCCTAAAGCCATGTTGCCACTGGGTAACAGACCGATTATGCAGTTACTAGTGGAGGAGTGCGCCGAGGCTGGTATTGAAGAAATCATTATTGTAGCTACCCCAGAAGGCAAGCCGATCTATGAAGATTACTTTAATAATAATGTGAATCGAATCCGCAAGCAGCTGGCTACTCAGGGTAAAGAAGACCGTTATGAGTCTGTCCAATATGTTTTAGATTTCCCTAAAATCCTGGTAATTGTTCAAGATCCAAGTTTTCCTTATGGTAATGGTTCTCCGGTGGTCTCAGCACAAAAATTTGTTGAAGAAGAAGAAGCCTTTCTAGTTTTATACAGTGATGATGTAATTTTTGGTGAGCAAGGTGATGCTAAAACTTTGGTGGATAAATATGAGATAGTACCTCACGCAGAGGCGATTATTATGGCTCAGGAAATTGACCCGAGTGTAGTGAGTAGGTATGGCATTATTTCTTTTAAAGAGGGTAGTGAGGATGAGCTAGATAACATTATTGAGAAACCCAGTAAGAAAGATGCACCATCCTGTTTAGCTTCTTACGGAAGATACTTACTTAAACCCTCGATCTTTCAACATTTGATCCCAATTAATGCAGGTAAAGATAATGAGCTGTGGACAGTTGATGCTATTACTCGGCTGACAAAGACTAAGAAAGTGGTGGTTGAAAAGACCAAGGGTCAATGGATGACTACTGGTGATCCAGAAAATTATTTTAAAACTCATCTGAAATTTGTGATGAAGTATGAGTCGTATGGTAAGAAGGTTGCTGATTGGGTAGATAAATTTAAAAATTGAGTACTAATTTTCCTCGAGTTGGGGCTTGCGCTAAAGTTATTTTTATGAGTATATTAGAGTTGAACTTTAACAGTCTCGTGTGAGGGGAGCAATGAATTTCCTAACAGCTCGTGAACGGGTTATGAGTTGTGTTCATGCTTCGTGGAGTATGAGCCACTCTGCCCACCTAGATTTCTCTGGGGATGAGCACCCCTCACGCCAGGCGGTTAAAATAATTTTAATCTATAGTGATTCTTTTCTTTTCCTTGATATAATGTTGCTGTACAATAAGTCTTTTGTTGTTGGTGTACCTTTAACAAAGCCTTTGTAGCTCAGTGGTAGAGCGCTTTCTTGGTAAGAAAGAGGTCCCGAGTTCAAGTCTCGGCGAAGGCTCACGGTCTAATTATGTAACAGCCAGGGTACCGAAGTGGACAAACGGGGCAGTCTGTAAAACTGCTGGCTATGCCTTCATAGGTTCGAATCCTATCCCTGGCACATTGTTTTACTCAAGCCTTCTTAGCTCAGCTGGCTAGAGCGACGGTTTTGTAAACCGTAGGTCCGGGGTTCGAGTCCCCGAGAAGGCTCATTTATGATATACTGGCAAACTCAGTAAAGGTAAAAATTTATGGCAAAAAAGAAAAAAGGACCTAGACAAGTTATTGGATTAAAGTGTAGCGAGTGTAAGTCATTTAATTATGTTACAGAGTACAATAAGGTTAATGAGCAGCTTAAAGAGCAGGTTAAAAACGAGAAAACTTTTCCCTTAAATAAATACTGCAATGTGTGTCGCAAGCACACCTCTCATGCGGTGGCAAAGAAGCTAAAATAATTATTAGCGACGCTTTTGTAGTAATTTTATCAATTTTTCATACTGTCGCAGAAATCTAATTTTTTTTTGCAATCTCCACAGCAATCTTCTTCTTCCCAGACCCCTGTAGTCAACTTATCATCATTAGGATCGTTTTTATTTTTTAGGGGTCTATTTTATATTAAAATACTCATTTCACTTTTGATGCAAATGCATCAATTTTGATGAGATTTCATCAAACCAAACCTGCTCTTAATTTGGATATAAATACTGCCTAGGTTTAAAATATTAGTGTCAATTACTAAGAGTTTAATTATCTTTCCCAGATCCCTGTAGTCAATTTGCCCTCCTTTTGACCACTTTTTGACATCCTTTTGCCCGTCCCGCTCTGGCGGCGGACATTCCTCCAAAGGGAACCAGTATGCCATTTTTGTAGTATGATACACTTTGAAACATTAAAATTAAGTAAAGAAACTAAATATGAATATAGAACTTATAGTTGAAACTCGATATGAAATGACTCTCAAGGTTAGTGATGCTATTCAAGCCTTCGCTGGAATACTTTATGTTAATTATCAAACAGAAGGTGCTCCAATTTTTGTTTCAATTTCTTCAGTCTTTTTAACTCAGCTTTGTGCGCAAATTGAGGCTCTTAATGGCGTTGAATCAGTTCGAGCGTTGAATTAAATTAAAGATTAGATTACGCGCAAATCTGCTTATAAGCAGCTAGAATATTTTTTGCTCCCTCTAAATAGAGTTTATCAATAGCCAGAGCGTTATTCATGGCTTGTTCTACCCAAGATTGAGACTTTCTTCGTGCTTGAGTTAGAGCTTCTAACTGAGGCACGATATGTTCTACTTCTGCTTTGCGAGAAATACCCAGTTGCTCAAAAGTTTCGCGAACATTGTGTTCCCATTCGCCCCATTCTTGAAGAGTCAGGATAAAACTGCCGCTGGCAGCCGCATCATAAGCCATGTCTCCAGATGGTTTGCTAATAAAACCATCAGCCCAGGGGAAGCAATATTTGATTAAAATTTCATTAGCATCCACAATTTGCGGATGATAAATAACTCGGAGTTTTGCATCTTCGGCTGTTATTCCAGCAGCGTGGACATGTTTTTCTTCGGCCATTTGTAAAACCATTTCATAAATATCTTTATGGGTCCCGGCATAGACCAAAAGCTCATAGGGATGGGGTCGTTTGCGTAACTGAGGGAGAAGTTGTTGTAGAAGTTGCTTAATTTCTTTTTTATTAGTTCCAAGTCCTCCTGTGGTAATGGCAATTTTTAAAGGACCACTGCGCCATGGATGTTTATTTTTTCTGGCAGAAATAATGCGGGGATCAACTGGAGGACCGGTGACGATGACTCGATTGGGATCAATTTTTTTCTCTAAAATAGCAGCTTTTTCTAAAACTTCAGTTTTAGTTTTATCATCAAAAACTAGCAGATAAAAATTATTTTTATCAGCATTATTAAGGTACTCATCGCGTACGTGAGGGTCAGTGATCATCTGTACAATGATTCTACCTTGCGCTGCTAGAATATTGCCCGATGCAATGTGAAAAGAGAGGATTGGTCTGGTTACGTTTTCTGTGAGATGAAAAAGAGGTGGGGTGATACTACCCAGAATAGGAAGTTTGCTACGCCCAAAACGATCTACAAAATCTTTGAGCTTTTTTAATAATGGCTGCCTGGCAAGAATTTTACCGATATCTTCAGTTAGCTCGATACTGTTCCAGTTTTTGTGAGAAACATAATTGGTGGGGTCAACCACCCAAGCTTTTTTATAGTCCATGTGATCACCCCAGGCTTGAATTGCAACCCCAGCAGCCATGGAGTAGTGGGCTCTAGAGAAAACCACATCATTAATAGTTTCGTCTTCGGGGTAACCAAACATGCCTTTGACATCTTCTTTATAAGAAGCAGAGACTGTGATCATGGGAATTTGAGATTTTTCAAGATTAGCCTTGTCTTGAGCAAGGGCTTTTTCTAGGATGGGGTCAAGCAGGCCGGACATATTTATATAGGTATTGCTTATAGGAGCTAGATAGATCTTTGGGTCCTTTAGTTCCACGACCAATTTTAGCTAGATCTAGTAGAATGTGTTTTTGTTGTTGCGGGATTCGTACCACTAGCTGTTGCATTACGTATTACATATTACAATAATTATGATTGGATGGTCAATGAGTTGACTATGAGTTGAAATTGTCAGGGAGCTCCAGGCTTTGTATAATGCTGTAGCTGAAAAATAAGGGCCGTCGGTTAATTGGTAAACCACTAGTCTCCAAAACTAGGACTACAGGTTCAAGTCCTGTCGGCCCTGCAAAGTAAAATAAAAGACCTTTGAATAGGTTTTTTTTAATGTGTGATAGAATGCAATTATGACTAAAGAAGGAGAGCTTTCTCCAGAGCAAATAGTTGCAGCAAAAGAGATTATTGCAGCTGAGTTGACACTATTACCCTATGATGCGTTATTTGAGTTATTTCAACAGAGTCCAGATTTCCTTATTGATGGAGGAGAGCCTCTAACAGAAATTGATTTTATTAATCAGATTATGTTGTTTGGAGAGCAGCAGGTAGGAGAGGTTGATGATGAAACAAAACTGATGATGGGTGTGTTAAGCATGGAGGCGATGTTTGATAATCCAGAATCATTTGAAGATAATCCAGTCAAATTGCTGATACATTTTATTACTGAAAATAAGGTTGAGTTAACTGAATTAAAAATAGAAGATAAACAAGAACTTATTGATCAGATGATTGCTAAAGGATGGAAATATGGGGTTATAACTCACTGGTTGATTCATTTAAAAGTTCTTAAAGATCTTAACTTTGAAGGTCGTGAAAAAGAATGGCTTCATAAGTATTTATTTGCTTTGGATGTCTGCAGTGAATATAGTGTGGTGGAGCTGAGAGAAAATAGTGAAGTATTGTTACTTTTTAAATAGGTTCCAACACCCCGCCTTTTTTTTCATAGAAGTATTTTCAATTGCTGATATTATCAACACTATCCAAAAGGGAATTATTTGAGTTAGGTATCTTAGGTAGGTGGCAGATCCAATTCCATATAGAATGATTACAGCCAGGCTGTATAAGAATAGAGTGTGATTAATCCTATTTTTTTTGTTAAAAAAGAAAGCAGCCAAGTAAGACACAAAGAGTAGGGGTAGAAATAGATTCCAGTTTTCGTTTTTCATCATTGGTTTGTTTTCCCACCAACCAGTGTATTTTCCTGTAAATAAATTTTCAAAAATTAGGAATTTAGGCATAGATCTATCTCCCATCCACCAGGAGAATCTATACTTTTCAAACAAGATAAAATCAGTCAGTGAGTGGTCATTAAGGAAAAAGATAGCGTACTGCGCTAAGTAGATTATAGGAGCTATTAGTAGAGGCAAGATTAAATATTTAGTTTCTTTTTTTAGATAGCTAATTAGGGTAATTACAAACATTGGGAGTAGCAAAAAGGGAAAAGGGTACTTAACACTACTAAGTAATCCTAAAATAATTCCAATGGCTAAATATTTTTTTTTCAAAGAAGTGCCTTTTTTGAGTAAGAAATAAAATAGCAATAGAATTAAGAAATTTAATGGCAGATCTAATAAAATTTGGCTTGCTAGGGTATAAACTAGGGGCTGTAATCCTAGTATGGCTACCGATAGATATCTGAGGTTTTTGTTTTTTAAAACCAATCCGGAGAATAAATAAAAACTAAATAGGAAAATGGCGTAAAAAATTAAGCTAATGATGGTGCTGTTACCAAATAATAAGTATGAAAGCCCAAAAAAATATTTTATCAGGGGTGGGTGTTCAAAATTAATTGTGGTGGGATCCTCACCTCTAACGTAAGCATAGCCAGCGTAAGTGTAGAGTTCGCCATCGGTGATTTTGTATGGTGAAGCATCACCCTTTATATATTGTGAGTTAGCGTATTTTTGAGAATATTCTTTAATGTTGGTTTTAGTTAGAAAAAGCTGTTTGTATTTAAAAAACGGGACTAAACACTATTGGTTGTGTACTAGGCTACTATATCCCATAATCCAGGTTCCAACATTTTTTACTAGTCCCTGCAGAAGCAAGAAAAGACTTTTAAATAGGTCTTTTTTAATGTGTTATAATAAAAAAGTGAAGAAAAATAAAGCTTTAACAGGACGAGAAGTTCACCACTTAGTTGAGTCAGCTCGAGAAAGTGGTAAGGCACAGTCGGCCCTTGAGTTAGCAATGCACACTTTACTAATTTATGCTAAAGAGGGTGACCACCTGGGTTATGCTGAAGTATTAGATTCAGTTTTTTTGACTTTGAAAAATCTTCATCGCAAGAAAGCATTTAAGCCCCACTGGATATTGGCTGGCGCTATGGTTAGAGCTAGTGTGGAGATCGCCGAGCAGTCAGGCATCAAAGAGGCGTTGGCCCTTCCTCAGTTTAATTTAGCTCAATATCTAGAAGAGTCAGGTAAACTAGTTGAAGCCAAAGAAATGTATGAAAAGGCAATCAGTTCAATGGAGCAGTTTCCTTCAGCAGAGCATAGTCGGCCCGCAGTTCTGGCTCAGATGAAGTTGCACTTAGCACTTTGTGAATTGATCTTAGGTGATCGGGAAGCATTGGGAAGAAGTAAGAAGTTATTAGCAGAGTTAGCGGCAGATACAGGGGTTGACTCTGATTATAATTGTAAAGTTTGGATTTCAGGGGGATATTTACGTCTGGCTCTTTATTTTAAGGACCAAAATATTGAATTGGCTCGTGAATATTTACAACAAGCTCAAGAAATAATTAAGGGTGATGAGCGTTTAGTTTTAAGACGTGAACATTTAGCTAAAACACTGAGTGAATTTAAAGAATAGGTTCCAACACCCTTCTACTAGTTCCTGCAGAGTAAATAAAAAGAGCCTTTTATCAACAGTTCAAAATTAACTATTGTATACTTGTATCTATTGTGATTTAGTAAGATTTTAGTACCAATCGGACTCATTTTTTAAAAGGGTAAGAAAAGGAATATATGGTTACTGATGAACAGGATTTGAAACAAAGGGATTTAAGATTAGAGGAGAGGACGGCTCTAAAAAAATATTTATTTATTGATCAAAATAGAAATTTAGCCGTAGTAATTCTTGATACCCTGGCTCGAAAAGGCGCATATATTGTTGAGGTTCCTGAAGATGAAGTATGGCTGGAGGACGGCAACGACAATGGGTGGGGAAATATAATTGTTTGTCAGATGTTGTGGTTGGCAAGGTTAGACGCAAAATTTGCTGCGATGACTGGCGATGATAAATTACTTAAGAATGATATTGATCCTAAGAACATAGTTTACGATGAGTTTAAACATCCAGATAAGATATACGTTATTGGTAATGCAGACGCTTTTGTTCAAAACCATACTACACAACTAAGAAATCAAGAAACTGGCAGGGCTGACTATCGAGATCACTCAGATAGGTTGAGTCGGCTGTTGATTGCTAAAGCCATTGCTGACTTAGGTATAAGGTATGAAACAATTATTACTAAAACGGGAGTGAAGACGTTGGCTCCAAGATTAGATGAAGAAGTAGTAATTATAGAAATTCCACGAGCATCCAAACCCATGTCTAACGCTGCTATGGATTTATTACCAAAATCAGCGGTAGGTATAGTATTTTTGCAAAGAGATGAGAACGATCCCAAATCTAGACCCAATAGATATTTTAGTAAGTTACCAAAAATTGATAAGAAATCTGTGGTCGTAATTGTTGATCCCATGTTGGCTACTGGCGGTAGTATGTGTGATGCGATTGATGAAGTTGTTAAATACAACCCAAAAGGCATTAAGGTTGTTTGTCAAATTGCTGCACCAGAGGGAATTCGCAGACTTCAAGTCAAGTATCCAGATGTTGAGATTTGGGTTGGTGAGCTTGATTCACACCTCAATGGAACCAATTATATTATTCCAGGCTTGGGAGACGCTGGCGACAGATATTATGGTACATAAATAAATTGGACTCTTTTGAAAAAATAAATATAAATTATGGGAGGTATTCGCTGAGTCTGAAGAGACTTAAAGAGTTTACTAAACTCTAATTTTTAGACAATAGGTTACCACTTCATCCACTAGTCCCTGCAACGAAAGAAAAGACTTTTGAATAGGTCTTTTTAATTATGATACAATTAAAAATATGAAGAAAATTTTACCAGATATCTTGGTTTACTACGTAGAATCCAGTGATGGTGTTAAAGGTGCTAGCAAGGCTTTTGACAAACTTGAATTACCCCTAGATTCTTTAAAAGGAAGAAAGTTTTACGGGTTGATTTATGGCAATCCACCTAACGACAAGTACATAGCATACATGAAAGTCAGTCCAGGAGATAATTTTGATTTTCTTTCCATGACAATCCCTGGTGGAGAATATGCTCAGGAGAAAATAAAGGATTGGGGCAATAATCTTTCACAAGTTCCTGGTGTATTTCGGAAACTAGCTGATTCTAATCAGGTGGACACCTCTAGACCCTCAATAGAACACTATTCCAGCATGAGAGAGCTTAGATGTCTCGTGCCAATAAAATAGGTTCCAACACTGTCCATTAGTCCCTCAGGATATTTGCTTGCATTGTGTAAGACATCGTGTTACATTACTTCTAATGAAAGCTATTTTGATCAAAAAACTTATTTGAGATGAATGGAACATTGAGCATATTAAAAAACACAAAGTTGAGATCAAAGAAATAGAGGAGTCCTTGAAAGATGAATTTGTGGTTTTCATTATTGGTCATACCAAGAGGATTATGTCTTTGGGCAGATTTGGTAAAAGGTTGATCACAGTTGTTTTGCAAAAGCAAGAAAATAGTATCTATTATGTAGTTACAGCCAGAGATATGGCTAAAAAAGAGAGATTAATTTATAGACAAGAAAAAATAAGAAAGGAGCAGAATGAAAAATAAAATACCAAAAAATTTTAAAAATTTGAAAGATGAAGCTAAGTTTTGGGATAGTCATGACATCGGTGAATTTATGGGAGAGCTGAGAGTTGTTGCAGGAAATTATCAGCCATCTAATGAGAAGAAGACTACGCTGACTATTAGAATTACACCCAGTCTTAAAAATCAAGTAGAAACACTAGCTAAAAATTATGATATTTCTACGAGCTCTCTAATTAGAATGTGGATGGTGAATAGAATAAGGACTTTTGCAAACTAAGCCAGGTTCCAACACCTTTTACTAGTCCTTGCAACACAAGTATTTGCCTATAGGTCAAGCTAAATTATAGTGCTTAAATATTACCTATTTATTACTTTTTATCTGATAGAATAATATTATTATATTTAGGGATCTATTATGTATGAAAATTTTTGTTTATGGATTATTCCAGAAAATAGCTTTTATCAAGAAATTGAGGGAGTAGTTTCTCAATATAGCAAAGAATATGATTCTCCTATATTTACCCCTCATGTGACAATAAATGGGAGAGTATCATTAACAGATGATCAAGTAATAAGAAAAGTTGAAAAAGCTGTTTTTAACATCAAATCTTTTGAAATAGAAGTTGGAAATGTTGAGTTCAGTACGACGTATTTTCAGTGTGTTTTTGTAAGAATGAAAACGAGTGCAAAATTATTAGAAACTCATTTGTCTTTAAAGAATGCTCTGGGTGTTAAAGATCAACATGTTTTTATGCCACACGCTAGTTTGGTTTATGGTGATTTTGATATGAAGACTAGAGAGAAAATTGCTAGTGAAATTAAATTCAAGAGCACTGGTTTTATAGCAAAAAAAATTACTATTGTTAGAGTAGACTCAAGTAATCCCAAAGACTGGAACATTGTTAAACAGGTACCACTTGGTTGAAACAGGCTCCAGCACCCCGCTTAAGGCGGACAGGCGTCTATTAGTCACATTTTATTCCAAAAGTATTTAATAATCATTGACAAAGTAGTAGATTAATATTATAGTTTTACTACTATGACCAAAGTTCAACTTTCTTTAACTGATCAAGAAGCAGCTATTTTAGGTAGTTATGGTTCTCAGTTTGGCTACAATTTACCAAAAACTATTCGCTTTGTGATTAGTAAAGCTTCTGAGGATTTTCTTAGAGAAGGAACTATTCCTATCCATAAAATGAGTAAAAAAACTGAAGAAAAAGGTTTAGAAGCAATAAGAGAGTATCGGTCTGGTAAAACTACAGAGGTTAAAAATGCTCAGGAGTTTTTTAACCAGCTATGAATTTTCATCTCACAGATTCTTTTCTCAAACAAGCCAAAAAATTTTGCAAAAAAGATCCTCAATTCAAATCCTCATTGGCAAAACAATTTGCTATCTTTCAAGAAAATCATCAACACCCTTCTCTTAAATTACACAAGCTAAAGGGCAAGAGATCAGAGCAATATGCAATCTGGATTAAGGGGGACTTAAGAGCTTTGAGTATTAAAAACGATGAGATGTATATCTTTTTTGATTTAGTAACACATGATCAGTATTAGCATGGATTTGAACTAGCTGAAGATAAAATTAAATATTAAGCTTTTTGATATTTTGGGGGTTGGACACGTATTTAATGCGCGGATATCTACTATGGATGTGGTGGGAGTCTGAGAAACTATTGAAACAATTGATCCAGTTAGCAAAGTAGGACGCTCATATAAACCAAATAAAAGGTTAGTTTTTCACACCTCTATCTAAAATATAGGTTCCAACGCCTTCCACTAGATCCATTTTTCTTCTTGACACCATGTTC
>JAHJBU010000045.1 GCA_018813375.1 Patescibacteria group bacterium | reverse complement strand
TAGCCACTATTGAACAAGCCGTACCGATTAAACTAGATTTAGAATCATGCAGGGTGACTGGGTACAATAAATCAGAAGCGGTGAAGTTGTTTCAAGAATTGGAGTTTCGGTCATTAATTAATTTATTGCCCAATGATGAGTTTGAAACTAGTATTCAGGATAGTTTGTTTTAGTCCTTGATTTATACCCAAAAAGTACTAGAATAGGCACCATGTCTACACAAACTACTCAAATCAAGGTGGGCTTATCAAGTCCATTACATTACTTTCTTCAAGAAAAAGCTAAAAAATATGGATTAACCATGGCTTCTTATGTGCGAAATTTAATTATTGATGATGTTAAAAAAGAAGAAAATATCCCCGTCTATTTAGCTAGTAAAAAAATTGAAGCATCTTATAAATTAGCCCTGAAAGATAGAGATAATGCTTTTGAGGTAGATGATCTTGATGTCTACTTTAAGGAGCTATGAAAAAAATAATTTTTGGCTCTATTTTTGATAAAAAACTAAAGATTTTAAAAAAGAAAAATTTACATCTTTACCAACAAATTAAAAAAACACTACAGTTTTTTTCTAAAAATCATCGACATCCCTCACTTCGATGTCACAAGCTAAAAGGTCAGCTACAAAATGTTTGGAGTATCTCTGTAAATCGGAGTGTTAGATTATTATATATAGAAGAGGTGAGTAGTTATTATTTTTTTGATTTAGGAACACACAAAGAAGTTTATGCCTAAAAAATTTAAAATTGCCCTAATCCACGATTATCTACGTGAGTACGGTGGAGCAGAGCGGGTTCTAGAGGTACTCCATGAGCTTTATCCGCAAGCTCCAATTTATGTTTCTTTTGTGGATAAAAAAGCCATGGGGATCCACTGGCAACGATTTACAAATTGGGATATTTGTCAGACTTGGTTTGCTAAGATTCCATTGATTAAAAAACTATATTCTCCACTGCGAGTTTTAGCTGACCGTGCTTTTATGGCTTTGGATTTATCCAATTTTGATTTAGTCATTTCTTCTTCTAATGCTTTTGAAGCCAAGGCAGTCCAGGTGCTAAATGGCATTCATGTTTGTTACTGTCACACCCCACCTCGAGCTTTATATGGTTATTCCACTATGACTGATTGGCAGAAAAATCCATTAATAAAATTAGGCGGCATTTTGATAAACCACTACATGCGTATTATTGATTTCAAGCATGCACAAAAAGTGGATCATTTTATTGCTAATTCGCAGGAAACTAAAAGGCGGATTGAGAAATTTTATCGGCGCACTAGCACAGTGATTCATCCGCCAGTAAATGTGCCGAAAAAAGTTGAGCTAGAAAAGTACCAAAAATTAGCAGAAAAAAAATATCAAACCAAATACTATCTTTACATCAGTAGACTATCTTTTTCTAAACATCCAGAATTAGCAGTGCAAGCGGCTAATCAACTGGGGATTAATCTTAAAATAGCTGGTTCCGGCAAAATGGAACCTAAACTTCGAGAAATGGCAGGCAAAAATATTGAGTTTATGGGAGCAGTTGATGATCAGGAGCTGCATGTTTTATTAGCTGGAGCTAGGGGTTTGATTTATCCGGTAGAAGACGAAGATTTTGGTATCGTGCCAGTAGAGGCGATGGCGCACGGTGTGCCAGTCATAGCACACAAGTCTGGAGGGCCACTGGAAACAGTAATTGAAGGTAAGACTGGCATGTTTTTTGAGGAGTTAAGTGTAGCGGGATTGATCAAAGCATTAAAAAAGTTTGAAAAGACGAAGTTTGATACCGAGAAAATTATCCAGCACGCACAAAAATTTAGCAAAACAAAATTTCAACAGCACATTAAGAGTTTTATTATTCAACTTTAGTTATTTAGCACTCGCAACCTCCGCTTGACAACTTTAGCAGTCATGGCTTATGATTGCTAACATGATAGATTTAACCGCCCGTCAGGTCCAAATACTACGAGCCATTATTGAGGAATTTATCGAAACAGCTGAGCCAGTTGGGTCAGACACGATTGATAAAAAATTTAATATTGGTGTTTCACCAGCTACTATTCGTAATGAAATGGTGTATCTCCAAGATCAAGATTATTTAAAAAAATCTCACGCTAGTGCAGGTAGAATTCCCTCTTCCAAAGCCATGAAGCTTTTTGTGAATGAGCTGATGAAAGAAAAAGAATTGTCCGTGGCTGATGAAGTATCTGCCAAAGAAAAAATTTGGAAAAGCAGAGATGTATTGGGAGATCTGCTTTACGAGACTACCAGGGTAATGGCAGACAAATCTCATGCTTTGAGCGTGGCAATCACTGATGATCGCAAACTCTATCATTCTGGCTTTGCTAACTTATTGGGCATGCCTGAGTTTTATGATATTGAAGTTATGAGACATGTCTTACAAGCCATTGAAGAGGTTTCAGTTTTAGATGAAATTTTTGATTTTGGAGCTAATGAAAACCCCATTCAAATTACTTTTGGATCAGAGTTGGGAAACAAGCATTTAGAGTCTATTGCTGCAATTTATATGCGCATTAATGCTGGCCAGCACGCTTGCAAATTGGGCGTAATTGGCTCAGCTCGGTTTGATTATTCATATGTCATCCCGATGATGAAATATTTTAAAGGTTTAATAGAAGACTTAACAATAGGATAATTTTATGACCAAAAAAGTCACCAAAAAACAACCAAAACTTCAACAAGAAATTTTAGAGTTGCAGCAACAGCTAGCAGATTCACTAGAGCGAGAAAAGCGAGTTTTGGCTGATTATCAAAACTTAGTCAAACGAAACAGTGAGGAGCGAATTAAGTTTCTGCAGCTAGCTAATCAAAGCCTGGTTGAAACCCTGCTTTCTCCACTTGAACATTTAAGCATGGCAGCAGAGCAACTTGATGATCAAGGTTTAAATTTAGTGATTAGAGACTTTTGGCAGGTGCTAGAAGAAGCAGGCTTAGAAGAGATTTATCCCAAAGGTGAAAAATTTGATTTATCAATTATGGAAGTAGTAGATAAAGAGGGTGAGGGACAAACTGTAACTAAGGTAGTAAAGCGTGGTTATCGCCTCAATGGTCAGGTTATTCAACACGCTAAAGTAATAGTTAAATAATAATATTAAGTAAAGGAGATTTAAAATGTCAGATAAAAAATCAACTAAAACCGGTAAAATTATCGGTATCGATTTAGGAACTACTAACTCTGCAGTCGCAGTTATGGAGGGTGGTACCCCTAAAATTATTCCAACAAGCGAAGGTGGCAACATTTTTCCTTCAATCGTAGCTTTTAAAAATGATGAAGTAGTGGTGGGTGATCCAGCCAAGCGTCAGATGATTTTAAATCCCGGCACTACGGTCAATTCAATCAAGCGTTTTATGGGTCGTAAATATAAAGATAAAGCTGTTCAGTCAGCCATCAAGCATATTGCATATGAATTAGCAGAGGGTAAGGATGGAATGGTGACTGCTAAAATTAATGGTAAAACTCACACTCCGCAAGAAATTTCTGCCAAAATTTTACAAAAAGCTAAAGCTGATGCAGAAAGTTATTTGGGAGGTAAAGTTGAGCGCGCTGTGATTACTGTGCCCGCTTATTTTAATGATGCACAACGTCAAGCTACTAAGCAAGCTGGTGAGATTGCTGGTTTGCATGTGGAGAGAATTGTGAATGAGCCTACTGCTGCTGCACTTGCTTATGGTTTAGATAAAAAAGGCAGTCAAACCATTGCGGTTTATGACCTTGGTGGTGGCACTTTTGACATTTCAATTTTAGAAATTGGCGAGGGTGTGTTTGAAGTTAAATCTACCAATGGAGATACCTTTTTAGGTGGAGATGATTTTGATAACAAAGTGATTGACTGGATTATTGCGGAGTTTAAAAAAGAGTCTGGCAAGGATTTATCTAAAGATCCTCAGGCGCTACAACGTGTCAAAGATGCAGCTGAAAAAGCCAAAATTGAGCTGTCTTCTTCACAAAAGACCGAGCTCAATCAACCTTTTATCACCCAAGGTGATGAGGGTCAGCCTTTGCATCTCACCATGACTTTGACTAGAGCTAAGCTAGAAGAATTAACTGATGATTTGGTGAAGAGATCTTTTGGACCAGTTGAAAAGGCTGTTAAGGATTCTAAGGTTAAAGTTGCTGATATTGATGAGGTGATATTGGTAGGCGGAATGACTCGCATGCCTAAGATTCAAAAAGAAGTTGAGAAATTCTTTGGCAAGGAGCCGCATAAGGGAGTTAACCCCGATGAGGTGGTGGCGATTGGCGCTGCTATCCAAGCTGGGGTAATTGGTGGCGATGTCTCTGACGTGGTGTTATTAGATGTAACTCCATTGACTCTAGGTTTAGAGACTTTGGGCGGGGTGCGTACACCTCTAATTGAGCGAAATACTACCATTCCTACTAGTAAATCTCAGATTTTTTCTACAGCGGCTGATAATCAGACTCAGGTAGAGATTAATGTTTTACAAGGTGAGCGAGAGATGGCTGCAGATAATAAAACTTTAGGTCGCTTTGTTCTAGATGGGATTCCCCCAGCCATGCGCGGGACTCCTCAAATTGAGGTGACTTTTGATATTGATTCTAATGGGATCTTAAATGTGACTGCCAAAGAAAAAAATACTGGTAAGGAACAAAAGATTACTATTCAAAACAGCACTAATCTTTCTGATGATGAAGTGGAAAAGATGAAGGCCGATGCGGAAAAATATGCCGATGAGGATAAGAAGAAAAAAGAGTTGATTGAGGCCAAAAACAAAGCCAATAGTGTCGCTTTCGAGCTAGAAAAACAACTCAAAGAGTATGGAGATAAGATTGACGAAAAGCTCAAAGCTGAGATTGAAGAGAATGTTAAAAAGCTCAAGGAAATGTCTGAAAAGGAAGATGCCACTAAAGAAGAACTAGATAAAGCCACTGAAGAAACCTTTACCTCTGCCCAAAAAATGGGTGAAGCCATGCAGAAAGCCCAGCAAGCTGAAGCACAAGCCAAGGCTGCCAAAGGTGCTAAGGATGAGGGGAAAAAAAGTGAAGAAAAAAAAGATGAGAAAGAGGAGAAAACCAGCAAAGACAAAGAAAGCGCGCAAGAAGGCGAGGTGGTGGAAGAGTAAAGGTTAGTTAGAAAATAAAAGAAAGCGGGGGTCGAAAGGCCTCCGTTTTTCAAAGATTTTGACATAGAGATTTTAGTTTATTCATTGTAATGTATAGATTGTGAAACCTACTTATACACAACATTTAAAAGAGAGAATTAGACGAAGATGTTTCCCCGGCGACTATCCAAGAAAAATATTTTACAAGCCAGATTATAAATTTTTGGATACTAAGACAGGCTCAAATGTATCTATAAAAAAATTACCTTATGATGAAAAATATTACTAGTCAATCTTCAGTTAGAGAGTATTATGATAAAGATAGTGATGTAAAATGGGTTATTTTTAGTGATGGTCCAGAAGCTGGTTATATTGAGGTTGCCCCAGGGGTGAATGTAGAAATTAACGCTAAAAATGAAGTGATTGGAGTTGAGATTATGAATTACTCAAAAAGAATTTTAAGAAATGTGAGTTCAGCTAATGTTAGCGAACCTAAACTTGAAACAAGAGAAACTATGAGAATTGGTTCTTTTGCCAAAAATCAGTTGGCTAACAACCAGTTTGATTACAATTTATTTAGTCAGGCAACGGAAACCTGTCAACATCTAATATGATCAATCACATTTGGACTGTTCTTTGTCGGGAAAGCGTGATAGATAATCAAACTAATAATGTTAGTTTATTAAATGTTTTAGAACAGCTGGAGATCAATATTGCTGCAGGAGTTAATTTTTCAAAAGATAAGGATTTAGTTGTACCAATCTCATTTGAATTAGTTAGTCTCTGGAGTCGAGATGATACCAAAAAAAAAGCCATTGATGAAATAAATATTTCAATCATTGGTCATGATGGTCAGAAAATTAAAACTTTATCTAAAAAAATAGAAATACCTAAAGGCAAAAAAAGGCTTAGATCTAGATTTCGCATTAGTGGTTTTCCTGTAAAAAAATCTGGTATTTATTATTTTGTTTTAAAAATAAATAATTTTAAAAAAGAGATTGCTAAGATTCCTTTAGAGGTTAAGATTAATTGATTTTTTAACCACTTCGTATTGCATTTATGTTGACTTAGTACCAATTCTATGGTACTATCTTAACATAATGTCAACTATATTAAATCAAAAAGAAGCCGAACTCCTTAATTCTCTAGTCATTAAATATGGCGATATAGTTTCTATTGATCAAGTTTATACAGAATTTGATCAATACTATTCTAAGGTTTGGCTAAAAAAATTTGTAAGTAAAATGCTGCAAAAAGGTTGGCTAATTAGATTAAAAAGAGGTCAATACTTAATTTCCAATTTAGATACCAGAGGTTATCTGAGTCTTTCACAGTACGCAATTGCTAATGCTTTAGTTAAAGAGTCTTATGTATCTTTTGGCTTAGCTCTGCAATACCATGGAATGTTTGATCAATTATTAGCGACTGCTACTTCTGTGTCCTTAAAAAGACAACAAACGGTTTTAGTTCAAAATACTAAATACAAATATATTTATACTACTGGAAAATTTTTTTATGGTTGGAGCGCTCAAAGGTTGGATGACCGAGAAATCCGAGTGGCGAGTGTAGAAAAAGCACTCATTGATATGCTTTTATTTTACAGGACCACCCACTCTATTGACCTAGTACTAGAAAAATTATCTAATTACCACCAGCAAATAGATTTTAACTTGCTAATTAAGTATGCGACTCTGTCGACTATTACCGTGCAGAAGATTTTGGGTTTTTTGTTAGATATAGCGGGTTTAGACACTCAAGGTTTACAGGTGAATGATTCGGTTGTCAGAATGACTGCCAAGAGTGATGTTTTTAATGCTAGGTGGGGGCTGTATTATGATGCTTACTTTAATCAGTATTTAGGAAAAAATTATGAGTATTAAACTAATTACTAGGCGCCAGTTGACTCTAGTTGCTAATCAGCAACTTTCATACCCGCTGCATATAGCGGAAAAAGACTATTTTT
>JAHJBU010000044.1 GCA_018813375.1 Patescibacteria group bacterium | reverse complement strand
TGTGGGGGAAACAGGGTAAACGCGTACTCTTCGAGCGTAATCAGTAAGAGCCACATTATTAACAATTTCATAATAAACAGGCTCCGACGGGATATACATCAAGGCGAAATCCATCGTTCCCTCCTCGGGCAAAATATATTTTTTTGAAATGTCTCGAATGTGGCGTCTGACATCGTTTACAAAATCGCGTTTTGCTCTTTTCTTTTCCTCACCGCTTTTTGCTTTACTCATCTTCTGGAAATTTTCCATTGGAAATTTTGAGTCAATCGGAATGATGCCGGCCGCAGTTTTAATGGCGGCATCAACTCGCTCACCGGATTTAAAACCGTGTTGCAAATAGAATTTACTTTTGGGAAATGTTTGGCTGATCAAATCTTTCAAAACTTCCTCGCCAATGTTTCCTCGAAGTTTGGGACTTTGCAAAAATTCTTGAAGCTCTTTCATTCCTCGGCCAATCTCACTCATCTCGCCGATATTTTTCTGGACATTTCCAATCACTCTGGCGGTATTATCCAGTCTTTCATTTAAGTTTCTGGTTGAGTCAGAAAGCGTTTTTGTGAAATTTCTATTTTGCTCATCGAGGCGAATGTTGGTGGTTTTGAGATATTCCAAAAGTTCGTTTGACGGCTTTTGTTTTTCGACTACGTCGGTGAGTTTTTTATTTATAAAAAATCCAATGGCAATCAGTCCGCCGACAAAAATGATTAATGTGATTATAGAATTCATGAGTTTGTATAATTGTAGCATTGCCATAAGGTATAATGTAATTGCCCATGAAAAGAAAAAGAAAGAAGTTTAAATTGCCTAGTTTAAAAACTCTAGAGCCTAAAAAGTCTAAAAGATCGCGAATGCGTCAAAATGAAAAAAAGCAAAGAAAAAATATTTTTTTGAATTTGATTTTGATTGTTTTTTTGTGGGTATCGGTTGGTTTTGTGGTTTATTTTATTGACCCATTTTCAATCGGCGCTGTTTATCTATTCCTTGTGTTAATTTTCTTAGCACTCCTTTTTACCTTTTCAACATTTTTTGCCAACACAAGACGGGGATTTTTAATTGCATTTGGACTGACACTCTTTTTAATCTTTCGTTATTTTGGGGTGGGAAATATTCTTAATTTTTTATTAATTGTGGCACTTGTGATAACGGTTGAAATGTATCAGTTAAAAAGTTAACTCTCGGTTTTATCAGGCAACATTTCAAACTTGTGGAACAGTTTTGTCATCTCTTCGAGCCTGAGCCTCAGAGCCGATGGCCTGAGTGACTGAAAGGAGTCGAAGGATCTCATTTGGACGGGATTCTTCGTTACACTCAGAATGACGGTTTTGTATTTAGAGCTTAAAGATTGCTTCATTAGAAATTTGATATACTGTTCGCATACTTCAATCCATTGAAGTATATTAATAGATTAATAAAATAAATGAAAACATCAAACAGAAAAATAAATAGTGTATTGAAAACTCAAATAAAAAAAACTTTTGCTCAGGCGATTGCTGATACCTGTGACTTCAATGAATCAAACACCCTTCTTTCTGACTTTTTGACAGAGTCAGAATATGATGGGTTAGCCAAAAGATTAGCGGTAGCTTATTGGCTTAAAAAAGGACGGAGCTATAACAACATCAAAAATAATTTGAAAGTCAGCACTGCCACCATTGCTTCAGTTCAGGCGATGATGAAGCGATCTGGTTTTCAATTGGCTCTGAAAAAAGTCGAAGCGGAAGAATGGGCGAATCAATGGAGTGAGAAAATTAAGAAGCTTGTTAAATAGTAGATGGTGGTTGGTAGATGGTAGATGGGGAAAGTTTGTGCTTCAGAATGATTAACGATTCTTGCGTACCCAGTTTGATTGATTGAGGTATAATAAGGTCGTGGCGAAGAAAAAATATTACTTAACGACAGCCCTGCCCTATGTCAATGCCAAACCTCATATTGGTTTTGCGTTGGAAATTGTTCAGGCGGATGCAATTGCTAGATACAAAAGACTTGAGGGATACGATGTTTTTTTCAATTTTGGAACGGACGAGCACGGTTTGAAAATTCAAAGATACGCCCGAAAATCAGGAAAAAAACCTCAAGAATTTGTAGATGAAAACTCTAAATATTTTCAAGAAATTCTAAAGATTTGGTATCCCACGCTGAACACATATATTGAATACCTTGTTTAACACATTCTGATTTTAATACAATATGTTCTTCTTTGCTCAACTCACAATTTTTTAAAATAGG
>JAHJBU010000002.1 GCA_018813375.1 Patescibacteria group bacterium | reverse complement strand
TATTATTATGGAAATACCTCGCCATTGGCGGTTAAAACAGGAGCGACTTGCTTTTATAGGCGGAATTTGCCCTTATTGTGGTGCAAAGCAGTTTCCACCTCGAGCTATATGCTCGAAATGTGGTCCTCATAGTAAGCCGGCGATAGAATTTTCTGGCAAGGGAAGTGCTTATCGAGAATATTTACCAGCGATACAGTTAGTTTTAGCAACAGTAGCAAAAGAGATATAATACGCTTTTTATGAAACAGTTAATTCAACAACAACAAGAAAACAATAATCTAGATCAAGTGATTCTGGTAGATGAAAATGATCGGCAAATTGGAGTGATGGATAAGATAGAAGCTCATCGCAGTCCAGCTAGATTGCATCGAGCTAGCTCAGTATTGCTTCATAATTTTAATGGCGAGTGGTTAATTCAACAGCGCAGTAGCAATAAAATTGTAGGTGCCAATCAATGGGCCAATACATGTTGTGGCAATCTTCGCCCGGGAGAAAACTATAAACAATGTGCCAAGCGTCGTTTAAAAGAAGAGCTGGGAATAATTGGAGTTGAGTTAAAAAAACTTGATAAATTTGTTTATCAAGTTGAGTGTAATGATGAGTTTGGTGAGTATGAGATGGACACTGTTTTTGTAGGGCAATATGACAATCTAGTTACGCCCAATCCTTTAGAAGTTAAAAGTATTAGGTGGATTTCTACTCCAGAATTATTAAAAGAATTAAATAAAAATAAATCAGCCTTTGCTCCTTGGACTAAATTAGTATTAAATTTTCATCCTGATTTTAAAAAGGAGTAATTATGTCTTTGGCTCATACATCTCAGGAAATTATTTTAATTAAGCTTGGTGGTTCAATTATTACTAATAAAGAAGTACCAATGATGGTTCGTGAGGGCTATTTGCAAAGACTAATAGAAGAGATTGCTAGAGCCAGAAAAGAAACTAAAAGCCTTTTTATTTTAGGTCATGGTCAAGGTAGCTTTGCCCATGTTCCTGCTCTTCGTTATAAAACCATAGATGGTTTTATAAATGGTGATAGTTTAATAGGTATGGCTATTACTCAGGACAGTGCTGCTAAAATAAATAGAATAGTGGTTGAAGAGTGTCTGTCTCAAGAATTGCCAGCGGTCTCTTTTACTTTTAGCAATACTTTGGTGACTAAAAATAAAAAAAAGCAAAGTTGGGATGGGCAAGTGCTTGAGCAATATTTATTTAGAGGTTTATTGCCAGTTACTTATGGAGATGTGATTGTAGATAGTGCGCAGGGATGCACGATTTGGTCAACAGAAACTATTTTTAGTTTTTTGGCGCAGTGGTTAGGGCAAAATACAAACTATCGGGTTAAAAAAGTAGTTCATGTTAATGAGGTAGCTGGGGTTTTGGATAATGATGGCCAAATGATCCCAGAAATTTTGATGGAAAATATGGCCGAGGTTAAAAAAGCGATGACTAAAACTAAAGGCTTTGATGTTACTGGAGGGATGTGGCACAAAATTGAAGAGTCATTAAAATTAGCCAAGCAGGGAGTAGAAATTTTTATTATTTCAGGACTAAAAAAAGATAATTTATATAAAGTATTAACAAATCAAGAATGTGAAGGTACTCGTGTCATCTCAAAATAGTTCTAGCCAAAAGAATCGGTTACCAAAGCACATCGCAATCATCATGGACGGCAATAGGCGTTGGGCCAGAAAGCAAGGCCTATCTATTATTAAGGGTCATCGCAAAGTAGCAGAAGAATTAACTGAGGAGCTGGCGGATCATTGTATTAAAAAAGGAGTCAAATATTTAACATTGTGGGCTTTTAGTACACAAAATTGGCAGCGAGACCCAACAGAAGTGCGGTTGGTTATGAATCTTTTTAGAGAAATGTTAGAAAAAAATATTGACAGATTACATCAAAAAGGAGTTAAAGTGACTACCATTGGTGATTTAAGTCGTTTTGATCAAGACATTAGAGAAAAAATTGAGCAGGGAGTAGAAAAAACTGCGCAAAATAAAAATTTGACACTAGCCTTTGCTCTTAATTATGGAGGGAGAGATGAACTGCTCAGAGCAGTTAACAAGCTGACTGGTGAAGTAGAAATTACTCAGGAAATGATTGATCAAAATCTTGATACGGCTCATTTGCCAGACCCAGATTTAATTATTCGTCCAGGTGGAGAGAAACGACTCTCGGGATTTTTATTGTGGCAAAGTGAATACAGCGAGTTATATTTTTCTGATGTTTTAATGCCGGATTTTAATGCCACAAAATTGGATAAAGCTATCGCAGAGTTTCAAAGACGACAACGAAGGTTTGGGAGATAGCGGGAGCTAGTGGTTTTGGAGATAGTTTATAAAATTTTAATCCCAAACATCATTTCTAAAATTTTGGCAATCCAGTAAGAGGCGAATAAAAGCAAGAAGCCACCTAGGGCAGCAGCAACGCGTTGCTTGCCAGCGTCAAGAGATTTTTTTGTGGTAGCTCCTGCCATCATTTCAAATCCGCCCCAAACCAGCATTACAAATAAAATCAGCCCGGCAATAGGAAAGGCAAATTTACCAAGAAACCGAGAGACAATACCACCGGGGGTGGAAAGTTCCGTGGGCAAGCTTGGCTCATCGCCGGAATTTTGTTGAATAAGGGGATTGAGAGAGTTTAGAGTATCTCTGGTGACAGGATCGCCGGCTCCTCCAATATCGTCATCATCTATTATTTTTGATAAATTACAACATTTATCATCTGGACCTTCACAAGTTCCTTGTTGACCGTCATTTGTATAACAGCGGGCATTGCACTCAGCTCCATTGGTAAATTCTAGATCGGTGTCGCTAGGACAAGCTTCGTCGACACAGCAGTTGAGATTAGGTCCAATACAGTTAGTATTACATGCAGTGGCACATTGTTGACCATAATCGTGACTTCCATCTGGGCAAGTTTGAGCAATTACTGTTGGAAAATTACAGCATTTATTGTCTGGGCCTTCGCAAGTTCCTTTTTGACCATCATTGGTGTAACAGCGGGCATTGCATTCAGCTTCATTGGTAAATTCTAGATCGGTGTCGATGGGGCAAGCTTGGGCATAAGTAGGGCTGTTATAAGCTGTAATGATGGCTGTAAATAAGACTAAAATAGTTATAAGTGCTTTTTTCATTTTAGCCAGCTCCAAATTCAGGTATTTTTAGAATATTTACCCCAATAAACTGTAAAATAGTTACGGAAAAGATAATAAAGAGCAGACCAACAATAGCTGAGGTCAGGATTTCTTTGGCCTCACTAGTGCGCTTTGGTTCACCCTCAGAAGTAGCAAATAAGAAGGCTGAGGCTAAGATCATAAGTAAAGCAATCCCACCAGCAATTCCAATTCCAACAGTCATGAGCTTGCCAACTATACCTTGGGTGGATGAGGTATCAATACAGCCAATGGCAGTCCAGATGCCGTCTCCTTTGCCATCGCCGTCTGCATCTTGGTTAAAGCACTCTAGGCATTGATCATACTGTTCGTTGTTGGTGATGGTTCCATCAGCATTCTTTTCTGTTTCTGGAATTTGGTTGCAGATTTCGTATGGCTCACTTATATCTTCATCTTCAATAATTAAATTTTTTACATCGCATTCTTCTTCAAATCCTGGTGCACAAACGGGAAAATTAATATCACAAATTCTAGTTTTACATGTTGAGATATTGTTAATTCCTGGCTGAGTGTAATCACAAACGGGATTATAAGTTTCAAATCTTATGGAGTGATCACCAATCTCTGTTGGAGTGAAAGAGATTGAACCCCCACTATAATTTAATTCTTGTCCACTTTGTATATATCCACTTGGACCAAAGAGCTCATATTTAACAGCCCATTGATTTGGACAATTTTCATCATTAAGCAGTGCATTTAATTTATGGTTTATAGTTATGGGTTTATTAATCATAAGAAAGTCATTCTTAAAACTAACCCAACCGCAGTCGCTAAAGTCATCTTCAGCCTTTTTGCATTCATCTGAAATTTCACTATTAGATGTTTCATCAAATTTTATATTTATATCTTGGCAAATTTGTTTGTTATCGCAACCTCCCTCGGTTGTTTTGACTATAGTTTTATAAGTGGCCCAACCATTAATAAGGTCTAGTCTAATAATTCCTGAATAGCAATTATTTCCTGAATTAATTAGATTAAAATCTTTCCACCCCCCAATTAATCCTCCTCCTAACCAGCCAGTCTTGACAAAGAATTTTATTTGTGAGCCAGTAGTCAAACATTGTTTTACATGATTAGCTGCATCGGCCACATTAATGCAAATTGTAACGGGCCATTCAGAGGGATCATCGGAGTTTTGTATTGTCGGATAAACTGTTACTGTATGATTCCCGTTTACTACCTCCCCACTAATGGTGGTATTACATTCCACAGGAATACTACTTGCCTCTATATGAGAAAAGCTAAATGAAAAAAGGATTAAAAATAATCCAACACTAATAACTTTTTTCTTTTTCACTTCTTTATTCTACCTCATCTGCGGAAAGAACTAAAAGGTGAGGTTTTAGTAACAGGGCTTATTTTTGTTGAAGTAGCTCATCTCTAATTACCGTTTACAATTTGAGTTGTAACAATTTAGGTTGTAATTGGTTTTACCTTAAGGTGCTTTATCCCCAGTATTCAATGCTCCCAATATTTTTAGCCTTATTGTAGTATTTTTTATCGGCAGTGATAAAAATCGCCCCCAACCATAAGGCAGTAACGTGATACCAAGAGTCGTAAACAGTGTCACCCAATTGCTGACTAATCTCTAATGATCTCATAATACTTTTACTTGTTGGTTGAGTTAAGCGGATAGGAAGGTTAAATATTTTTTGTAAATTATTTTGGTTTTCTTTTTTGTCTTTATTTGAGAAGCGTAGCGCATTAGCACACTCTGCCCAAAAAATTGGTGGAGCAAAAAGGTGTGTTTTATCTTGTTCAACTTTTTTGAGCAAAGAACTAATTTTTTTTTTGACTTGTAAATTGTCTTGACTAATTGCTTTTATTATAACTGAAGCATCAACTACTACCCACTTCATGCCAATCCTTTTCTCATCAGTTTTTTCATCTCTGGCCAAGGCATATTAGGTAAGGGAGCTTCTTTAGTCAATTCAATGAACTCACTAATAGCTTTTACAGAGAACTGCTTTTGTTTTTTAGTTTTTTTTGCTAACTTTTTTGGATAAATAAATTTTTCTTGCACTCCTTCTGTTACAAACTGGCTAATTGTGCCTTTAGGTAATTGTTGAAGGCGGTCATACACATACTCTGGCATACTCACAGTAATGCGCTTGACCGGTACAGGGCTATATTGTGGTTTGGTATGAAGATAAGTATGATCCATAGTAATACTCATTTTATCTTGATTAGAAATAGCCGTCAAGTTTTATGTCTGCTACACTTAAATCATGCCCAAAGCCATCAAATGGTTAATATTTTTATTTAGCTTAGTTTCAGTATGGTTGGTTGTAATTAACACCTCTTATATTTTTGCGGAAGATCCAGTTACAACCCTTCAGCGAGAAATTGATGAGCTAGAACATCTTAAGAAACTTTCAGTTAATGCTACTAAGCCACTAGAGGAAGAATTGTCTGGTCTTGAATCTAGAATCATCTCAGCTCGCAACGGCATTGCAACTGCAAAAAATAAATCAATTGAGTTGGCGG
Organism: Patescibacteria group bacterium; assembly: GCA_018813375.1. Classification (GTDB taxonomy): domain Bacteria; phylum Patescibacteriota; class Microgenomatia; order UBA1400; family PJMF01; genus JABBGTR01. Next base: position 26,312 of record JAHJBU010000002.1, on the reverse strand, counting down.
CAGATATTAAAGATCGAGAAGAAGAGCTGACAATTCAGTATCATATTTTATCTAAACGTATTGCACAGCAGTATAAACGCAGCCGCACATTTTCTCCCTTTATGACTTTTTTAGCCACTCAAGATGCAGCTAAATTTACTAAAGATATGGCATATCGTAGTTCTATTAAAGCCCAAGACAATCGTTTGATCGAGGGCATTAGTCAGGACATTGGGCAACTAGAAGCTGATAGGGTCCAACTAGAGCAAGATCAAGTGAAGCTAGCAGCATTGGAAAAACAATTAGATGAACAAGCAGATTTTTTTAGAGTTGAAATAAAAGGGGCTAAAGATTATCAGCAAGAGCTTTCTGGGAAAATTGCGGCTTTAAGTGCTAGGCAACAAGAGATTATGAGTGAAAAATCTGGAACTTTTAAAACTACAGTTGGTGATGTCCCTCCAGCTGATGATCCAGCTAGTAGACCAGATTATAATCCAGGATTTTCACCAGCTTTTGCAGCTTTTAGCTTTGGAGCTCCACATTTTAAAGGTATGAGCCAGTATGGGGCATATGGACGAGCAAAAAGTGGGCAAGATGCGGAAACAATACTGAAAGCATATTACGGCTCTAGTATTGAATTAAAAAAAGACTACCTTAGTGAGACTATTGTTTTAGGAAGATATGTCCAAGTTAATGGAAAGTTGGAGTTAATTTGCGATCAAGGATCAGTTGATCTGGAGACTTATGCAAAAAGAATATATGAGGTTCCTGGTTCTTGGGGTGATGATGGGGGAATGGAGGCGCTAAAAGCACAAGCTATTGCTGCAAAAAGTTATGCATTGGCTACTGTAAAAAACAGGGGCTGTATTTGTATGACCGAAAGTTGTCAGGTATATAAATCAGTTAATAAGGGTGGGAAGTGGGAGGAAGCAGTAAATGCTACCTCAGGTTGGGTGATGATTGCTAATGGGAGTCCTTTATGGGCTCAATATGCAGCTAGCTCTGGAGGTTATCAAGAGTCATACTCATCTAGTTATAATTCAGGGTATTCTACACCTGGATTTTGGGATACTAAAAATGGTCAAAGTGGTTGGACGAGTCAAGCTTATGAGAAAATTTCCGGCAGTCCTTGGTTTTATAAAGCTTGGTATAAAAGACGAAGTGGTGACAGCTGTGGCAGTAGCCATCCTTGGTTAACAAGCAGCGAAATGGCTGACATTATTAATGCTTGGGTGATATTAGTTAAGCATGGACAAAGTGATGATCGCATTGGAGCAATTGGTCCATGCTGGGGTGGAAATCCCTATTCAATTAATGAATTGAGAAATAAAGCTGATAGTTTAAGTGGAGGCTATTCTAGCGTCAGCGGAGTTTCAGTAACTTATGCAAACAATGGTGTTACAGCCAATGTGACCTTTCAAACAGATAAGGGTAGCGTGACTATTAATGGAAATGATTTTTATAAAATGTTTAACTTGCGGGCACCAGGAGCAGTATCTCTTAAGAGTGGATTATTTAATATTGAGAAAAAGTAAATTCTGTTTTTAGTTTACATTTTAGTTGACATTTTTAGTTTTGTAGTTTACAATAACTTTACATTTTATATTAAAACATTAAAAATTATTTAAAAATATGTCAATTAAACAAGCTATTTTAGAGCTAGCTACTTGTCAGAAAAAAATAAAAAATGCTGATGTTTTACAAGTTATTAAACATCGATATTCACGTCAGTCTGTGGCTAAAAACTTACGGATTTTGATGGAACAAGGAAGTTTGGTTAAGTTTGGGGCAGGAGCTGGGGTTTTTTATACTTTACCCCAAAACGTTGTTGCACTGGATCAAGAATTAACTCGTGAGTTAAAGAATGAAAATCTTCAAGAAGATCAGGTTTTTACAAAATTCAGCCATCAGCTTAACTGGAAACAAAATCTCAAACCAAATGTATACAGCATTTTGTCTTATGCTTTTTCAGAAATGCTTAACAATGCCATAGAGCATTCAGCTTCTAAAAAAATTAAGCTAAGTTATAAAGCTAATAAACAAGAGCTACAAATTATAATTCGCGACTTAGGGGTAGGTGTTTTTGCTAAAGTTAAAAAACAGCGCCATTTAGCTTCAGAGCTAGAAGCGATTCAAGATATTTTTAAAGGTAAGGTCACAACAGATCCGATCAAGCATTCTGGGCAAGGAATTTTTTTTACTTCTAAGGCGGTCAAGATTTTTAGTTTAGAAAGCCACTGGCATCGAGTCAGAGTTGATAACACTCTCCCAGATATTTTTGTAGAAAAATTGTCCAAAAATCTTCGTGGCACGAGAGTCACCCTAGTGATTGATAAAAAAAGCCCTGATAAACTAGTTGATGTATTTAAAGCCTATCAAACCGATCTAGACGGCTATGATTTTGATAAAACTAAAATTTGGGTGAAGTTATTTACTCAAGATACAGTTTATGTTTCCAGGTCACAAGCTAGGAGAATTTTAGAAGGACTGGATCAGTATCAGCATATTATTCTAGATTTTGATCAGGTTAGAACCGTTGGTCAGGCTTTTGCTGATGAGATTTTTCGCGTTTTTGCGCATCAATATCCACAGGTTATCCTGGAGCCGGTGAAAATGAATGACGAGGTTGAATTTATGGTGCGACGGGTGACTGGGTCAATTTAGTTTTTTTTGCTTTTTTTACTAGCCTGGTATTTTTCTTCACTTCTATCCCTAAATACTAGTTGCCCAGTGTTGTATTTATGAATTAGTGATCCAATTAGGGTTTGATAAGGTATACCCTCTCTAGCGGCATTAGCTTTAAAGTCTAAGAAATTGCGCGGATCAATTCTAAAACTAATTGACTCTGTCTTTTTGCCAGTGTTTTTAGCAACTTGTTGAATTTCTTTAATTCTTTCCTCTAGATTGTCAACACTTTTGTACAAACCAGCTTCAATATCACGCTCGATCTGCTGTTCTTCTTTATCTAGTTGGAGATTTTTAAAAGGATCAAATTTTTTCATTTTAGGTATTGTTTGGTATGTTCTCTACTAGGATAAATAGTTTTAAAAAATATTTTTTGTTCATCTTCTACATAGGGTGCTACATAAGCGTAATTATTAATAACTACAATCAGCAGTCGTTGGTGACTTAATTGCGGGTGTTGTTGATCGTCTAAGATATGTCCTTTCTCAATTGCAACTTTTATTTTTTCAAAAGAGATGTTTCTGTTTTTAATTAACCATTTATTTTTAGTTTCACTCCATTCTAACTTTTTAGTAATTTGTTTTTGTCTCTGCACAAATATATTGTAGAGAAAATTTTAGAAATGTCAATGCAATGTCAATGCAAAAATGCAGTAAAGTAGCTTTGCCTTTTTTAATATTGAGAAAAAGTAATAGATTAACCATTTTTTGTATTTTTTCTGCTAAAATAGCTCTGATGACTAAAGCTCAATACAAACAACAAGCCCTTGATTATTGGTACGGTTCGTCTGAGGACGATTGGGATACTGCGCTTAAACTTCAAGAAAATAAAAAATATCATCACGCACTCTTTTTCGGGCATTTGTCATTAGAAAAATTGTTTAAGGGAAAGATCGTTGAAATTTTAGATAGACACCCTTTGCCCGTTCATGATTTGATTTTATTATCTACAAAAATAGAATGCGAATTATCTTTAGAACAAAAAGATGAATTAAAAGAAATAACTTCATTTAACCTTGAGGCAAGATATGATTCTTATAAATTAAAGTTTTATAAAAAAGTAAATAAAAATTTTTGTATTACTTGGATGAAAGTTATAGAAAGGTGGAGACTATGGATCAAAGATTACAGCAAATAGAGCAAGAACTTCAAGAACTTAAAGAAGCTATTGAGGATATCTCTCCAACAGATGGAGTTTGGCTCTTTGGCTCTCAAGTTAGTGGTAAGCAAAAAGAATATAGCGATATTGATGTTGCTGTAGTATCTGCTGGCTTAAATCAAAATTATTGGGATAAGAGAAAAAAAATTGTGAAATTAGGCATGAAAATTAATGACAGTTTTGAGCTTCACCTATTTTCTCCAGAAGAATTTGCCAACCCCTACGATCCGCTAGTAGCGGAGATTAAAAAATATGGGATCAGAATTTAACTGTTAGAATACAGCCAATGCAACTAAACCAGCTTTCATTGGCTCATTTCCGCAATTACAATACTAAGACAATTAAATTTAAACAGCCAACCACTATTCTGGTCGGTCCCAACGCCGCTGGTAAAACCTCTATTATCGAAGCAATTCACTTATTGGCTAGTGGTGATAGTTTCCGCGCTACTAAAATTGAGCAGATGATTGAGTTTGAGGCGCAGCTAGCGCGAATTAAAGGAAAAGTACAAACAAATGGCGGAACAAGCGGTGGCACTAGTGAGGGAACCAACGATGACGAAATTGATTTAGAAGTAATTTTGACTAGAGGCGAAGTGCAGGGCAAGCGGGTTCAAAAAAGAATTTTTTCTATCAATGACACAAGGCGGGCTAAAAGAAAATTTGTGGGTCAGCTTTTAACTGTGGTGTTTCGTCCTGAAGACATGCGCCTTATTGAGGGCTCTAAACGTCGCCGTCGTGATTTTATGGATGTACCATTGAGCCTAATTAATCGTGAATATTTGCGGGCGATTAATACTTATAACAAGGCTTTATTAAGACGCAATCGGCTTTTAACTCAAATCCGTGAAGGCGAGATGTCGCGCAGTGCATTGACTTTCTGGACTTTGACTGTGCTCAAGCATGGTCAGATTATTCAGGAAAAACGTCAGCAGTTTTTAGAGTTTTTTAAATCAGTTGATTTTCCAGTGCCTTTTAGTGTGGAGTATGATGCTTCGTTTATGACACAAGAGCGGATGGAAAAATATGCTGATCGTGAAATTGTCGCTGGGCATACTTTGATTGGCCCGCATAAAGATGACTTAATAATCAAATTAGCAGTCGAAACAGAAGCTAGTGGTGAAGAGCGCCGAGACATTGCACTCTACGGCTCGCGTGGCCAGCAACGTATGGGGGTGTTGTGGCTGAAAACTTGCGAATTGGCTTTTTTAGAGCATGAAACTCAGGAGAAACCAGTGCTTTTATTAGATGATGTTTTGTCTGAGTTAGATGACAATCATCAGCAATTGGTTTTAAATTTATTAGATGGCAATCAAACTATTATTACTACTGCTTCTCTAGAAATTGCTCAAGAGATCCACCAACATCAGAGCACATCTGTTATTATCAAACTTAATGAGAATTCCTAAAGACATTCGCCACTATCTAGATCAAATTAAGCTACCTGCGCCTGACTCTCATAAGGGTCAAAATGGCAAGCTATTAATTATTGGAGGCAGCGATTTATTTCACGCTGCCAGTAAATGGAGCTTAGATCTTGCCAGCAAATTTGTGGACATGGTGTTTTATTCATCAGTGCCGTCAAATAATGAGCTAGTGAAAGAAGCTAAGGCTAGTTTTTGGAATGGAATTGTAGTGCCACGAGTAAGTTTAGATTATTATATCCAGGAAGCCGACTGTACATTAATTGGTCCGGGAATGGAGCGGGATAAAAAGACCGCGGCGATTGTGAATGATTTATTGTCAAAATATCCAGATAAAAAATGGGTAGTTGATGCTGGTGCATTACAAATGGTAGATCCAGCTTTATTAAATTCTAATCATATTATTACTCCTCACCAAAAGGAGTTTGGGCGGTTGGCGGGCATTAGCCAGCCCACGTTATTGCTTAAAGGCCCGGTTGATCAAGTTTTTACTCAAGATAAAATTATTGAGATTGAAGGAGGTAATGCAGGCATGACTAAAGGCGGAACTGGTGATGTGCTGGCGGGATTGGTGGCTGCGCTTTATTGTACCCATGATGCTGTTGCTTCTGCTGTGGTGGCGAGTTTTATTAATAAAAAAGCCGGTGAGTCTTTGTATCACCGCACGGGGCCATATTTTAATGCCAGTGATTTAGTGGATGAAGTGCCAAAGGTGCTGTGGGGGGTGTTGAAAAAATAAGGTTTTAGTTCAAGTAAAACTCCGCATACCTCTGGAAAAACTCCTGAAAATTATCCAGCCAAGTATCAATAAAAACTCGATTATCAAAAAACGCCACTAGATCTGCAGCTAAGTCTTTTTTATTTAGTTTTTTTACTTTTTCGTCAAGCTTTTCAAAAGCTGCTTTTACCGACAGCTCACCCTGACTCTCAGCTTTTATTTTTTCTTCCAGTGGTTGTATTTGCTGTTGCATGTACCAAATAAGATCATAATAATCACGGCCCCTAACTTGAATATTAGTAGTAGATTTTTTAAATACTCTTTCCAGACAAGCAATCATTTTGCCCGCCATCAGTGAAGGCAGGTCGTAGTGGGTGGCAACAAAACTTTGGTTGTGGACATTAACTGGAGTTTGAATACGATTGGCAAGTTGCTGGTGATGACTAACTTCAATTTTTAAGTGCAATTTTTCATTTTTTAGAGGTGAGAGTTTAAGCTGATAAAGCACTGGTAGCCTGACTGTCCAGCGTTTGATACCTAGCTCACCACCTTGAGTATGCACATAAGTGTTGTCAATTTGGAGTTTGCCAGTAAATAAATCTTGTAGGTCTTGTCCTAGGTGTGTTAAATCAATTTTGGCATGGTTGTCTAGGTCAATATCTTCTGAAAGACGGTTAAGACCATAAACTATTTTGGCGCAAGTCCCACCATAAAAAGCTAGTTTTTTATATCGAGAGTGGTTGTAAATAAATCCAAGAGCATATGATTGCAAATACTCTTTAGCCATCACCCGTAGTGTTTCAGGGTCTTTAGATTTGGAATTATCTAGGTGTAGTCTAAGCTCCTGAATAATATTTTTCACCTGTGCCCTTCGGGTATAAATGTTTTTTTATATTATTTAGTATAGCTGACATCTTTTTAGAGTCAGCTTGAATTACATATTTTTCAAATAATTTCCAGTCTAAAACTGTAAAATTTTCTAGATTAAGACGCAACTCTTCTATAAGCGAGCTGGTTTTTAGTAGTAAATCAGGAACAGAACGAAAGTACAGATAATCAAACAGTGCTTTGCTAATGTTAGCTTTAGCACAAGCAATATTGTGATGATAAGTGATTTTATAGCCATCGTAAAGATTTTCTTGCAGGTGAAAATAATCAAAAATTGCAATTGGATTATTGATGCTTTGAGTATTTTTACTAGTTACTGCTGTAACTGGGTGGGTGACTTCGGTTAATACTTGATTCTGTTGCAAGACATATTCTTTTGATAAGTATGAATAAGGCTGAATAATATTGCTTATTAAGTTTTTAAAGTAAAGCTCTCGATGATGAATGAGATAAAATTCGTAAGTTTGGTAGTAACCTTTTTTGAGACGAATAATTTTGTTTTGTTTAACCAAACGAGACAACATCACTAATACACTTTTTGGCGTGTTATCTGAAAGTTGCATCACAGCCTGAGCTGTGAAATATGGCAGAGAAGTTAGCTGATTAAGTAATTTTGACATTTTATATTAAAACATTAACATTATTGTTAATAATCTAATATAAAATTAATAGGAAGTCAAGCTTAATTTTAGTGATGTTACTTTTTTTCTCGGTTAAATTTTTCGCTTAGCTCCTCAAATTTTCTTTGCAACTGTGCTAATTGCATTGTCACAAACACTGCCAGCAGTGTAATTACTATGGCATATATTAACATTGAGACTATGCCACCACTTTTTCCTAGCCAAGGGTCAATATATTCTTCAACAGTTTTTTTAATGACTTCATTCCAGGCTAAAGCAACAACTAATCCAAAGCCGCTAGTAGCCAATGAGATCACATTTTTAATTACTGCCACAGGCAGATCTTTAGAATTACTAGGAGTTTCGATTTTTGCCATAGGGTTATTCTAGCAGATGAAGTGCAAGTTATTAACTACTTAAGTTAGCGTGAGAAGCCTGCTTCTATTATATATGAGGTGTGGTAGGGTTGATTTTTAGTAAGTTATTTTTATATTTTATAAATTTTTGCGTTAATTTATTAACAATATCAGAGTGCTTTTTAATGATAGAAAATAACTCATTTTCTTGATTATTTCTACACTCTGTGTAAAAATCGTTTTTAATTTTTCTTAATTCATTAAAAAGAGCAAGAGCATTTTGAGTACAGCCATTCCCTCTAAATACAGATTTAACTATTGCAAATAAAATTGATTTGTTTGTTTTTTTAATCTCATTTCTTACATCAATTAAAGATGATGCTTCTGTGAAAACAGCTGATTTTTGCCAGTCTCTGATGTTAATCTGAGCCAGATGATAATTTAAATTATGCAACCTTTGATTAAGCCCAAAAGCTTGGTAACAATTTCTGATAACTCTATAAGATTGCTCTGCATTATAAATAAATTGCTCATATTTTTCTTGTGCTTGTTTTTTATCAACCCTTGCATTTTTTATTTCAAGCAAATTAATAATTTTTTTAAATTCATGATAACTTCCTGTTTCGGGTAGTAATCCATTTCTAACCAAAATTTCGTTTTTGGCATGTGAGAGTGCGCTATTTATTACTATTTGCCAAAAGCGCTCATCCATCTTTTGGGATTTTAAATATTCAGCGATTTCATCTCTGGTAAATCGAGCAATAGTACCATTGCTCCACTCTCCTGAGTGCATAAGATTATTCTTTTCTAAATACGCAAATATTTCTATTAGAGTAAAATAAATTGCATGTTGTTTTTCGTGAGGCAAGTGATCTTTTCTAGATTTAGAATTAGTAAATATCAATGTATTTTTGTTTGTTTTATTAGTGTGATGATTTGGGAACATATAGCAGTAGCCACCCCAACGGTCATTTTTTACAACATAACCAGCTGCTAATGATAGATTAAGTCTATGGGTGGAAATTTGGGGGAGAGATTGGAGGTGGTATCCTAGTGCTTGTTTTAGGCTATCGTTACCCCGAAGATGCTGCTGGTGGCGGAGAACTCTTTTTTTAACTATTTTTTGAGTTGTTTCTAAAAAAGACTGTTGGTCAGGGTGCTGTTCTATTAACTTACTTATTATGGTATCAAATTTTTCTTCACTCCAACTATACGAACTTAATAAGCTGAATATTGTTTGCAAAAGAGAAGCTCTCTCGAGATAAAGCAGGTATTCTTTAGTCTTTTCTTTTTCTAGAGGGACATGCTCTTTTTTTTTACGTTGTGGAGATTGTCGTTGGGGTTGGTTTTTGCAACAACCTTCTCATCAACAGCACGCTGACTAGCTAAGGATGCGTACGTCTGTTCTGCGGGGTGAGTTTCCACAATGCTTTTTTGTTGTTTATTGCTGTCTGGCTTATTTTTTAAGAAAGCAGAAATGGTTTTTATCAGAACCTTGATGTATAAAAAATATATAGCATTGAGTTCTTGCTCCGAAAAGCTGCTAGTCGGTTCATTCCATAGCTGATTGCTAACTAAAAACATACTTTTATGAAAGTTATGTTCTATTACGGACTGCATATTAGATCGCAAGCCAACCTGTGTTCTATTAAGTACTATTTCTGTAGAAAGACCAAAATTGTTGCGCTTGAGTTCCAGACCCATTTCTTGCAATACTTGCTTAAGATTATCTGAAAATTTTGTTAGGTCTCCAACCTCAATCTCATGGAAGTCAACTTGAGCTGTAAGGTTAAACATTCGAATATTTTCAGGGTGTCTCTTTCTTTTGGAGGGTGATTGTTCTAGAAGTTCAAGTATTAAGTCGAAATCAGCACCTTGTCTTTCAGCTAAAAGCATATGTGGTATTTCATTAAATTTCTTTGGTAAAATAGAATCGAAATATTTTTTAATTTCTGCTGGTGATGGTATATGCTTAAAAAATATTTCTAGATTTTCTTCATGAAATCCTGGAGTCGTTGCTTGGTGGATATCTTCTAAATTAATTAGTGTCCCGCATGCTGAGCATGTGCTATTGCCAGTATCAAGCGGTGTAAGACATACTTTGCAAATAGAACCTGTTTCTGTTTTCGAAGTTTTTATATCAACAATATCTCCAGTCTCTAACTGGATGGCTGTATCGGTTAATTGAGACAATAATTCACCATCTAAGCCAAATTTACTAGCAACGTCAATTGCATTTTGTGTAGGAAAACATTTGTCTTGTTCATTCATATAGAAAGGAAGATTTTTTTCATAGTCAATCAAGAATTAGTGGCTATTAAAGCCGCATTTAATGCTTTCTCAATCTCTTTTATATATGCAGTTATAAGATCTGGGCTGGCAGTCAAAATATTAGCTTGGTTTTCTGTTAGCTCAGAAACAAAAATTATCCTTTTTGTATTTTCATCAATCACCATACGAGCTGTAAGACCGCATAATTCAGGATTGTTAAATTTAATTACACCTATTTTATTATTTTTATGCTCCATTTCTACAGTTGAGCTATTGTTAGCAACTAAGTTGCGAATTAACTGGCCGACATTAATCGTTTGTGGGCAAGCTATTTCTGCTCTTAAAATCGGGCGTTCGTTGTCTTTGAGCAAATGCATTTCTATGCTTATGGGAAATTGGCTTTTAAGCTTATCAAGAGATACTTTTATACCACTTTCCTTTTTTCCTGCGTCTTGTTGCCTCCATTTTTTAAGAGTTAATTCTACTGCTGTTTGAAATTCACTAACACTAGCCGGGTTTACACTAATATTACTAAAACTTTGACCATTGTGATGCTCATGTTGTTTTGGATCTTTAGTGCAGTAAATAATAAATTCATCATCTTTAAAATCAACCACAATATCATAAGATAAGCCTGGTTCTAGACTTGATAGTTTTCTTATAACTTCTTGTTCAATTAGTTTTTGTAATGGCCTCACACCTTTGCTAGGAGAATAACCTTGTGCTGCAAAAGTACTTAAAGCAACATCTGTTAGTTTAAAATCAAAAAAATAATTATGGTTTATGTAAAATAACTCAAGTCTTTCAAATATAGAGACAGCTATGTTTTTTATTGTTTCTATGTCTAGCTCATTAAAATAAACAATACCACCTTCTGTTTTTTCGATTCTGCTAAGAAACTCGGGTGGTAGCTCCTGTCTGACTTTTTCAGCTCTCAATTCCATTTTTTCTTTTTGTGTTAAGCCATCGCTGTTGCTAGTATTTTCAATTTCCTTATTTCCTAAGTTAGATGTAAAGATTACTACGCAGTTACGAATATTAACTATGTCTCCAGTACCAAGAGTGAGTGTTCCATAGTCAAGCATACCTAAAAAAAGATTTATAACATTTGGGTGAGCTTTTTCTATCTCATCAAATAAAATAAAAGTTACTGGCGATGTATTGCCATCTGTATCTCTAATATCAAAAGAGCAGGCCGATAAATTATTATTAGTTAACTTTCCCTGATCTTTATATCCTAAGTACCCAGGGTCAGCCCCCGTCAAGCGGGCAGTTCCAGAACCTGTTGAAAATTCAGCTAAATCAATTCTAATAATTTTTCCTCTATTGAATTCCGGTGTCTTTTTTTGATCTGGATTCGTATCTACTAACATTTCATATGCTACTTGGGCTGCTGCATAAACTGTTTCTGTTTTACCAACCCCAGAAGGACCGACATGTAATGCAACAGCTAGTGGACCAGTTTGATCCATAATAGGAAAGTTTTTTCTAAGCTTTGATAAAATATTTGCCCAGACATAAACAGCTTCTGGCTGACCTTTAATATGCCGCTCAATCTGAATTTGAAATTCTTCTAACCATGACTCGGATGCTTCAATTGGTTTTAATTTCTCCTTCTCAAATTCTCCATATATTATTTTAATTTCTCCATCAGGAGGTATGTGTCTGTCTTTATTTTCTGTCATAAAATAATTCCTTGATCAAGCTACATTAAATTTGATTATTTTTTTATACTATTTTTCAGTTAAATCTTTTAAGATTTGAACCTGGATTTTGTTTTGATATCTATCTTTTAAGTTGTTTACAAAATTTGTAAGGTAGCATGATTCTATTTGACATAAATAAGCATCGTCATTGTTTTTAGTGGCATCTATCAATTTTTTGATCTCTAAAATATTTGGATAGCTATTTATAAGTATGCTCTGATTAAATATTTCTTCGCCCAACTTTTTTCCAGGTAAACATTTAATTAAAACCGTTACAGCAGATTTTGTTTTATTTGCGTTATGTATGTTATTCATCCAGCTTTTTTATTTTTAGTAAATTCATTAGTTATTATAATTTACTATAATTACTGCCTTCAAAGCAAGTTTAGTCCTTGAAGATTAATAGTGCCAGTCTTACAATTTATTTATTATGGTTGATAGTCCAGATGTTAATTGCATAAAAGAAGTTGCTAAGATTGCTGCTCAAGAAAGTCTAAGATCGGTTGCAAGAATAGCCGAGGTGGTTGTAGCTCTTATTTTTTTCATTTTTGTCTACCGGATCTTATAAGAAATTTTGATTACGTTCCAACAATAGAACAATCAGCAGAATATGGAAGATTAATGGCTCAATTAGTTGCAGGAAATTTAATTGGTTTGTTTTTATTTATATAGTCCCCGCAAAACAAATTTCCCACATTTAGTCGTATAATGTTTGGGTGTTGCAACCTGTCCAAATAACATCAGAAGAAAAAGAATTGCTAATCAGTTGGTACCGCTATGGAACTAGTACTTTGATTAGACACAGAGCCCACACTGTTCTTTTAAATAGCCGAGGATTGAGTGCTCATAAAATTTCACAGTTATTATTTCGAGATTACAAAACTACTAGAAATTGGTTAGTCCTTTTTAAGCAATTGAGAATTAGTAGTATTTTTGATCGTTATAGAGGTAACTCTAATGCCAGCAAACTCACTTCTTCTCAAAAAAAAGAAATAAAAAAAGTTTTAGAATCTCCTCCCTCAGACTATGGAATACCTAAAGAGTTTTGGCAGGTTAAAGACTTAAAAAAATGGCTTAAAGCAAGATTTGGAGTAGTGTATAAATCAGATAGGAGTTATCATTTTCTTTTTGAATTAAGTAGGTTTAGCTGGAAATTACCAGATAGATTTGATGTAAGAAGAGATGATGAGCAAGTTGAGAAAAGACTTCAAGAAATTAGAAAAGAAATTAAACCATACCTCGATTCACCAGATTGGGTAGTCCTAGTAGCTGATGAAACTAGAATGATGTGGGAAACAGAAGCTAGAAGAACCTGGCTAAAAACAAATGAGAAAACAATAATTAAGGTAAACAGGAGTAGAGATTATCAATCATTTCTGGGTAGTCTTAATCTAAAAACACACAAATGTCATCTCCACTCACTTCCTTGGCAAAACCAAGTTGAGGTATTAAAAGCCTTAAGTAAAATCAAAAAATATTATCCCAATAAAAAAATCTGTTACATCTGGGACAACGCCGCTTGGCACAAGAGTAAAAAGATTAGAGAAGCACTTAAAAAAGGAAATTTGCTTGAGAATTTCCATCTCATCAATACTCCTCCTTATGCTCCAGATACCAATCCAGTAGAACACATCTGGAAATATGTAAAAGACAAAGTGGCATACCAACCAGCCACAACCTTCAAACAAAAAGTTAACAACTTTAAACTAGCCGTCATTCACAGAAAATTTAAATACCCAATTTAGAAGAAATTCACAGAAACTAAAAACCGAAATTTAATTTGCGGGGGCTATAGCTGGTTATTTTTTCATAACTTGCCAAAATATACGAGTTTTTATTCATGAACTTTGGAAAACCCGCCTTGTTTTGACACAAGGCGGGCTTCGACATACAGGTTACCTGTAACTTGGTTGTGTTAACAGAAACAATATTGTTGCAAAACTTATGAATCCTACTGCGATCCATCCCGTTGTTTCCAGAAATTCTTTCGTTGTTATTTTTTTCTGGTTAATCGAATCGATTAATATTTTTATTCCTATTACATTTTTAGTCCTTTTGCACTATAACTAACTGAACTGATTCAACTCTAGCGTCATTTAAATAGTAAGCTTCATCGGGGTTAATAGTGTATTGTTTTTCAACAATCTGAATTATTCTCCCTCCTTGTCTATTTATTTCTTGTAAAAATTTCTTAAAATGATTAACAACAACATCTTCAGAAGGAAGAATTCTTCTTGGTTCTTCAGGCATTGTCCCTGGATGACTAGATAACTTTTTACCTTTTATTACTGGAACTTTAAGGAGATTGACGCCACTTTTAAGTTGTATATCAAATTCAAAACTCAAACTATCTGGTTTTGGTTGTCTAGGATTTTCTGTAGACATTTTTCCTTTCTTCAATAAATTTTATTATGCGATTATACTCCAAATTTAGTCAAAATAGTAAAACAAATTAAAGATGAACGACAACAACGCGGTCAGCGGTACACCACAGAAGTAATAATCTGGATTCTCATCTTAGGAGTTTTACTAGGTGGAGAAAATTTAGTTAGTATTTACGAACTTTTTGTTTACAAAAAAAAGCTAAGAAAAATAATTTATAAATTAATTGGGAAGAAACTCAATAAAATACCACATCCCACCACCATTTCTCGAGCACTTAAGAAGATATCGCTAGAAGGACTAATTGAAGGACTTAGCTTAGATCAACTAGGTGAGGAACTTGAAGATGAGCTGTATGTAGCAGGAGACGGGAAAGTCATGCGAGGGATTCATAATGGGAGGTTACTACCTCTACAGACTTCGACTCTCAAAATCTACCAAAAGGTTTTGAAAGTGTAAAAATCATTGGTTTTATCAAGACAAATACACAAAGACCAATTTATGAAAAATATACTGGAGAAAAAAGCTATATTACCTCAACTAACATCACCTATTTCATCTCATCAGTAGTTAAAAAATCTCAAGAACTATTCAATATCAGAAATCACTGGCGAGTAGAAAAACTCCACTGGCTCAAAGATTCTCTCTACCTAGAAGATAAACAAACTCTTAAAGGCAAATCTGCCTACTTCCTCACCTTCATTAAGTCGCTAGCTATTAACCTGATTAGCCGACTCTCCTCTAAAATTTCTCACACTATTAGAAGACTAAAACTCGATGATGTCTTCCTCGTGAAATCACTTAACCAACTAGGAATTATGTAAACAAATTAAATTTAACCGCAATTTTGATCTTAACTGACTGAAGAAGCTTCAGCTTTTCTCACTGCATCATCCCTCATCCCGACAACGCAGACGCTCTGAGCAATTAGCCACATTTTTTTTACTGGTCCTGACTGTGTTATACTATTTTAAGTATTTCGGAATTCGGGTTAATAATAAAAAATATAAAGGAGAAATAAAAGTGATTGATTCTGAAGATAAAGAAGTCGAAACAAAATTAAAAAGTCCAGAAGTCTCTAGAGAACAACTTGTGAGTCAAGCGCTTGGGCAATTAAAAGAGAGGATTTTTAATGTTCTTTCGACCCAATCACCATTGCAAGAGTTGGTGATAGATGGCGCAAGTGCGGCTGACTTACTATCTCTACAGCCAAGTATTTTAGGTATGAAAACTGAGGATGGGGAAACCGTATCTTGGGGTGGAGAAGGGAGTGCTGTTGCAGAAGTTTTTACTCCAGATGTAGTTAAACCCATTTTAGATGCGGAGATTAGGAAACAATTGGACAATGTTCCTGCTGATGCTCCAGCTTGGAAAGAATTTGCTATAATTAGCCAAGATGAAGTTACGGTTTCTTTAGCTAACGGGATGAAATTAAAAGTTTTCTTTAAAAATATAGCTAGACTTGGTGAAGATCATGATCTTCAACCACAGTATGCAGTCATGCAATCACCCACAACTGAGTACAACGCTGTAGTAGATCGTATCCTTGAGGAATTTCGTAATACAAGTCAAGTCGATAAAGAAGAAAATTAAAAGTATTTAGAATTGGCGAACTTTTATATTTTAGCTGTCAAATTTTTAGCATAAATTTTTTAAATTAAGAAAAATAGCGGTGATTATTCGTGCCAGCTATCCCTATCCCCTCTATTTTATTTCTGCATAATGTGCGAAAATAAGCCTGAAGAATCTAGACTAAGAATCTAGACTAAGAATCTAGACTAAGAATCTAGACTAAGAATCTAGACTAAGAATCTAGAACAAGAATTTGAAAGAATTTAGCAAATGTACGAGCCAAATTACACTATTACCAACAATTTACTAACTTATCTCAATCGCATTGAAGCAGCCAAGGCACTAATTGAGAATGCGCCTTTAGTTCCTGCCTGGGAAGCTAAGTTTAGAGATGAAGCTCTAATTAGAACAGTTCACTTTGGCACTAAAATTGAAGGTAATGAGCTCACTGAGCAACAAGCCCAGCAAGTAGTGCGTCTAGAAGTCACCGTCGATGCCATGGAAGTAGAGCGTGAAACAGGCATTATGGCCAGGGAGAGAGATATCCAAGAAGTGATTAATTATCGTAATGTGATTAAGTGGATTGATCAGCAAGATAGGGTAGTTAGTTCTGATTTATTGTCAGAGAAAACTCTAAAAACCCTTCATCGTCTTACTACTCAAAATTTAGTTGATGAGGGCTATGTTGGTGAATACCGGGACAAACAAGTAATTGTTAAAAGCGCAGCTGGAGATGGCGTGGTTTTTCGTCCTCCTGTTTGCGTAGAAGTGCCATTTTTAATTGAAGAGTTTTTTTACTGGCTTAATCAGCCCGGTACTCAAAGTTTGCCTCCAATTTTTAGAGCAGCCATTACCCATTATCAATTAGTTCATATTCATCCTTTTATTGAGGGAAATGGGCGTACATCTAGAGCACTTGCAACTTTAGTAATGTATACCACTGGCTATGATTTTAAGCGTTTTTTCTCACTTGAACAATATTTTGATAAAGATGTAAAGGCTTACTATGATGCTTTGTTATCAGTCCAGCAAAATGAAAAAAGAGACATGACTTATTGGTTAGAATATTTTTGTTATGGCTTAGCTATAGAAATTGAACGAGTCAAAGACCAGGTTTTGCGTCTGTCTAAAGATCTGAAGCTCAAAAAAGAACTTGGCAAACAGGTAGCTTTGTCAGAGCGTCAGATTATTATTTTAGAATTACTACAAAATCAGGGCCAAATCACATCTCAAGATGCTCAAAAGATTTTACCCAATGTATCTGTTGATACTATTTTGCGTGATATGAAAGATCTTATTGAGAAAAAAGTGATCGAAAAGCAGGGCGTGACCAAAGGTGTAACGTATAGTTTGAAAGAGTAAGTTTTTTTACTTGTTTTCTTTGTTATTTTCTTTTGCGTATCTTTTTTTGTTTATTGACATTATATGTACATTTGTACATAATAAGTTTATTATGTCGCCAGTAATTGTTTCCGTGTCAGATTTTAGAGCTAATATGATGGTGCTCTATCATCAGTACATTAGTCCCAAGAGTTCAACATCTCGTCCGGTAGAGGTTAGAGATATGAAGCGTGATAAAAAATTATTTGTTATTCAGCCAGAAAAAAGTAAAGATAATGAATTAGAAAAGAAACGACTAGTCAAATATATTAAAAAATTAGAAGCAGATCGTGGTAAGCTCAAACTAGATTATAAAGCCATCGCAAATGTGCGACGAAATTTTAATGAAAATATAAAAGAAAGATTATTAAATGCACAGTCGCATTCTAATTGATACGAGTGTGCTGATTGCTTTTGATCGTGACAATTCTAAGTCTCTTCAAGAATTGATTAAGCTAAAGTTTACGCAGTCAGCAGAACTTTATATATCTCCTTTAACAGAGTATGAATATTTTATTGGTGTGCCAAAATCAAAAAAAGCTCAAGAAAGATCTCTGTTACGTTTTAAGGAACTTGAGAGAATTTCTCTTTCTGGAAATATTGGGCAGTTGGCTGCAAGTTTATCTCAAAAATATGGAACAGATGCCTTTGATGCTTTATTAGCTGCTACGGCAATTACTGAAAATCTTCAACTAGCTACTCTCAACCAAAAACACTTTAAAATTATTAAAGAATTAAAGCTTTGGGGTAAATAATGACTTTTACTGATTTTTCTAAAGCTTTAGAGCGTTTAGAAGAAACACCATCTCGTTTGGAAATGACTCAGCAGTTGGCGCAGTTATATCGGCGATTAGATAAAAATGAGATTGAGGCGGCAGTTTATTTAATGCAAGGCCGGCTCGTTCCACAATATGAGTCGCTGGAGTTTAATTTATCAACCAAAATGATTCAGCGGGCTTTAGCGCGCCTAATGGAGCGTCATCAAAACAGAACTGATGATGGCGCTACTACTCAAACCAATCTTTTTGGGGAAGAAAATAATGATCAATTTTTGGAATTAGTTAAAAAGAAATCGGGGCAATTAGGAGATTTGGGTTTAACAGCAGAAGATATTCGCAGAGAGCTGCAGCTAGATTCAAAACACACACTGCAAATAGCTGAAGTTTTCCTCCAGCTTAAAAAAATTGCTAGTGATGCAGGCCAAGGCTCACAAGATCGTAAAGTTTTAGAATTAGCTAAACTTTTAGAGCAAGTTGATCCGCTTTCTGCTCGTTATGTTACTCGCATTATCATGGGTAAGGTCAGGCTGGGTTTTTCTACCATGACTTTACTAGATGCGCTGTCTTGGTCGGCTCATGGCGACAAATCAGATCGAGATCAACTTGAAGAAGCTTACAATAAGCAAGCAGACGTAGGTTGTTTAGCGCGAGTTTATTTAGCCGCAGTGTCAGCAGTTATGAGAAATCAGGATTTAGCAAATTATTCAGTCAAAAATGGTGTGCCAGTGGTACCAGCTTTGGCCCAGCGTTTAAACACTACTACCGAAGTTATTGAAAAAATGGATCAAGTTTTAGCAGAGCCTAAGTATGATGGCTTGCGCGTGCAAATTCATTTTCAGCAGGGTCAGCCAGCTAAGACCTATACTCGTAATCTTGACGATGTCTCTTATATGTTTCCGGAGTTAAAAACTATTAATCAAGCATTGTCTTGTCAAAGCTGTATTTTAGATGGGGAGGCCATTGGTTATGATCCTCAAACTGGAAAGCTATTGGCTTTTCAACAAACCATTACTCGCAGACGTAAACATGGGGTGGGTGATCAGGCGATGGCGGTACCACTACGGTTTTATTTATTTGATGTATTGGAGGTTGACGGTCAGTCTTTAGTTGATCAGCCATTGATTGAGCGTAAAAAAAGATTGTCAGAAATTTTAACGCAGGATCAAACCTTTAAAAACACTACCTATCTTCAGAGTTCTAATTCAGAAGAAATTCGCCAATTTCATCAACATCAACTTAAAGCTGGTTTAGAGGGTGCTATTTTTAAGAAAGTTGATGGGCTATATCGTGGCGGTCGTAAGGGTTGGCGGTGGGTAAAGATGAAGGAGGTTGAGGGAACAACTGGTAAATTAAGCGATACTTTAGACTGTATTGTGATGGGATATTATTTTGGCAAAGGTAAGCGGACTGAGTTTGGTTTGGGTGCAGTTTTGGTGGGGGTGCGAGATGAAAAAAAAGAGGTAGTTAAAACTATTACTAAGATTGGAACTGGTCTAAAAGATGAACAACTCAAAGAAATGAAAACCCGGGTTGATAACATAGCTACAGATAAAAAACCTAAAAACTATGATGTACCTAAAGGTTTAATTCCAGATGTGTGGGCAGAGCCAGAGGTGGTGATAGAGGTGGCTGCAGATGAAATTACAACTTCACCTACTCACAGCGCTGGAGTGGCACTGCGTTTTCCGCGGTTAATTCAATTCCGCGATGATAAAAGTTGGCAGGAAGCAACGACGCTGGAGGAAGTAGGGCAGATTAGGATTAAGCGATGAAAAACATTAAGAATAACCCTATTATTTCAGTAGTAATTCCAGCCTACAATGAAGAAAAATTGATCGCTAAATGCCTCAGAGCTTTAAAAAAACAAGATTTCAAGCTTTCTTATGAGATTATTATTGTTAATGGACCTTCTACTGATCAAACCCAAGCAATAGCTGAAAAATATACTAATCTTGTTATTAGTCAGACAGGCATTGGCATTGGTCAAGCCAGAAACCAAGGATGCAAGCTGGCTATAGGAGAGATTTTGGCTATTACTGACGCTGATGTTTTTGTACCGCCTGATTGGCTTACTAGAATTTATAGTTATTTTAAAGAGAATAAGTATGTGATTGCTATTACTGGTCCGTATAATTTTATCGATTCTGACAAATTGAATAAAACTTCCAGAATTGTTCGGCCAATTGTTAAAGAGATTCATCAGACTATAACTGGTACTATTCCATTGAGTGGTACGAATATGGCTATACGTAAAGATGCTTATTTTATGGCAGGAGAATTTGATTCCCAAATAACTGGCTTAGAAGATGTTGAGCTAGGAATGAGATTAGCTGAAGTTGGAAAGCTAGTTTATTTAGATAATTTAGTGGTAAAAACAACTGATCGTAGATATAAACATCCATCTAAGCATTTTATGACTACCTTTTTACCTGCCTATATTAAGCGAACTATTTTTAAAACTAAAGATGATCGAGTTATCTGGGAACCGGTGAAATCTTCTAGATAAGCTTAGCTATTATTTTTAGCAGTTTTTCTTTAGATTGCTGATTGTAGGTTTTCATTTTGAGAATATCATTTTCAAATCCTTTTAATATTTCTAGATGTTCAATAATTTTTTTGAGCAACTTTTGAGCTCTAAGTATGTTTTCTTCAACATAACCTAAGTTGTAGTCTTTGATAATTTCTAAATTACCGTCTTCTTGTCCAGAGATATGAGTAATGGCAAAAAATGGTGTTTCTGTAGCCACAGTTTCAAATAGCATGTTAGGTCCTGCTTTACCAATAACTAAGTCAGCAGCCTGCATATAAAGATGGATGTCTGGGGTAAATTTGAGTGGAGTGATGGTATTATGTTTCCCATTTTTGTCCAAAAATGATTGTAAAATATTGACACTTTTGAATAAAGTTTTATTATTTCCGCAAGCCACTATAATCTGAACAGGTTGGGAAGGAAACATTAAGGTTGGGAGGACCTTCATGATTAAATTAGTGCCCTCAGATCCAGAAGCAATTAAAAAAGTTAACATTTTAGGATCTAAGTTTAATTTTGTTCTGACCTTTTTTTGATCGTAGCTTTCTTCAAAGCGTTTTCTTACAAACCAACCGATAGATTGATATTTAGCTTGAGAATAATATTGTTTGCAAAACTGATTATTTTTTTTATCAAAAGTTAGGTTGGCTTTAGCCTTAGGACTAATGACAAGGGGGTAAGGATTTTTAGGATCTGATATTATATTTATAAGTGGAATTTTGGTTAAGTTTTGTAATTGTTCTAAGCATGAGTTAAAAATCCCATAAGTGTTAATTAAAATGTCTGGTTGATGTTTAGCGAAAAATTTATTAATTTTTTTTTGATATTTAAGTTGTGCTATTTTGCGTAGCGAGTTAGTGTTTTTATTTGTGTTTAAGGCTTTGGCAGGGATGTGACCCAAGCTCGGGAAAAATTGATATAAAGCAACATAGGCTTTGGAAAAAGGAATATCTTCGAAAAAGACTTTAATTTGATAATTATCTTGTAGACTTTCTTCTATAGCCTCCGCAATGCTTTTGTGTCCCTCGCTAGTAGTAAAAATTGCAATAGTTTTTTTGGCTATTTTTTTTGACATGCCTCTTATTATACCTTGAGTTACTGCTAGAATAGAGAGATGAAGTTTATCATTGGTCTTGGCAATCCTGGGCAAAAATATCTCCACACTCGTCATAACATTGGGTTTAAAGTGGTTGATCAAATGGCTGGTGATGATCAAAAATGGAATAAAAGCAATAAAGGCAAATTGGAGTATCTGTGGCTGGAGAGAAATGGAGAGAAAATTGAACTTATCAAACCTCAGACTTTTATGAATAAGTCTGGCTTAGTATTTGCGTATATTAGAAAAACTCATCCTCAGCAATTTACCGGAGAAAATTTATTTGTCATTCATGATGATCTAGATTTGGAGGTTGGTAAGTTTAAGCTTCAGTTTGGTAAAGGTCCTAAACAACACAATGGCCTGACATCAATTTATCAACATTTAGGCACTGATCAATTTTGGCATGTGCGCATTGGCATAGATGGCAGGCAGGGCGATCGCACAATTGCCTCAGACGAATATGTGTTGAGCTCTTTTCGTCCAGATGAAAGATTAATTATTGAACAGGTCGTTCATCAGATAATAGCAGAACTTCAACAAAGGATAGATTCGTATGCCACGAACTAGAGAATACCACCTCCATTTACCTTATTTTCATGTTGATTCTTCCAAGAGTTTAAGCTTACTTTATGCAGTTAGAGTAACGAGAGATTTAGTTAATAAATTAGCAATTTTCTTTTTGCCCATTTTTCTTTATCAGAATGGTTCTGCAGATCCTTTTTGGCAGTTTTTACCCGGCAATAATCTTCAAAAAGGAGTGTTCTTATTAGTATTTTTTTATTTGATTCATCGCAGCACAGTTTTATTAACTGCTATAGGAATAGGGAAATTAATAGCTAAAATAGGCTATCAAAAATCAATGTTAATGGGGTTTGCGCTTTTTAGTTTGTTCTTATCTTTGCTTTATATAAACCCTCACCCTGGTTGGTTATTGTTAATAGCAGCATTCATCAACGGTTTGGAAACTAGTTTTTTTTGGAGTAGTTATAACACTCTTATGTCCAAATTTACTTTAAGCCGTCATATGGGTCAGAATTTAGGATTACTGCACTTTTTTCTACAGCTGGCTCAAGCGATTGCACCAGCACTTGGTGGATTACTAATAGTTACTTTTGGTTTTACTTCTTTATTTATGGTTGGTTTAGTCGGAGTTTTAGTTTGCATTCTTTTTGTTTCACAAATGGAGTTGAAAAAAGAAAAGGATAAGATAAGTTTACAAGAGTTTTTAGCTTGGATCAAAGAAAAATCATTTCTTCAATTAGCAGTATCTAGGGCTGGTCGATATTTTAATGATGCAACTTTAGTTTTTTGGCCCTTATATGTTTTTCTAATTTTAGGCTCAGTAGATAGAGTTGGCTTTCTTTATACCCTGTCGTTATTTATAGCCATGATTTTAAGTTTTGCAATGGGTTTTTATATTGATAATCAGAAAAGTAAAAAACCTTTTTATATTTCAGGCGGAGTGCTTTCTATATTATGGCTGTTGCGTAGCCAAGTAGTGTCTTTTTGGCAAATTGCTATTATTGATACTATTGATAGACTAACAGCAAATTTTTATGCAATTTATTACGATGCCACAGCTTTTAGGAGAGGAAGGGGTGGCCAAGCTTTATCATATTTTGTTTATTGTGAAGTTTTAGTGAGCTTTATTTCAGTATTATTTTGGCTAGCAGTGGGAGGTTTATTTTTAATTTTTCCTGATCCGTGGATGGCATTATTTATTTTAGCAGCTGTAGGAGTATTATTGGGATTATTAGTTAAAGAACATCATCGATCATGACTCAAGCCAAGAAAGCCAGTGATCAGAAAAAAACTAAAGGTTTCCAAAGCATTAGATCATTGTTTGATAACTATCAAGCGGGTGAGCCTGCAAAATACATCAGCCGTGAGTTTCAAGATTTTGGATATAGATTAGCAGTTGATTTAGATGATCTAGAACATAAAAGTTTGTATATTAAATTAGCAAAAAATGAAGACCGGGAGTTTTTAGAAGCAGCGCGCAGGTTTGTTATTGATGCTGACCATGCACGCAGTAAAGGTCGGCTATTTATGTGGAAACTAAAACAGCTTAAGCAAGAAAAAAAATAGCAATCAGGTTAGAATAACTTCATGGCAAGGTCTACTTTACTTTTTTTATTATTACTAAGCCTATTAGCGTGTTTACTAGGATATAATTATTTTTTACGCCCTTTAGATTATTTAAATGAAGCTAGCCAGAGTCAAATAGTAGAAGATAATGAGCCTATGCTACCGCCTTTTCCTGGATCACCTTCGTCTGAGTCATATTCTCATGAGTTGTTTGATAAACTTACGGTTCGTGAGCAGATTACTCAATTAACTGCTTTTCCTTACTTGATTTCAGCTATGCAGAGTACGCAATCAGCTAGTTTAGATTGGATTAAAATAAATCAGCCAGCAATAGTGTCGTTGTTTGGAGAGAAGATTTCTACATCTTCAGCCTTAATAAATGTGAATAAAATTAAGGCTGTTTATACAAATAACTCTCAGCCATTAATAGCAGTTGATCATGAAGGTGGATTAGTTCAGCGTTTGTCTGGAACAGGTTTTACACGTTTGCCAAGTTGGCAGACACTTTGTGCTAGTAATGCCGTTTACCGTCAGGAATTACTAGAAAAATCAGCTCAGGAATTATCAGCGGTTGGAATAAATATAGTTTTTGCTCCAGTTATAGATCTGGCGAGTAACAGTGCTGTGCTTGGTAGCCGGGTTTGTGGTGAGAGTGCAGATGTGGTGGTGGAGCGAGCAAGAGAAGCGATTGATGTTTATCAAGAGCAGCAAATTTTATCAGTAATAAAACATTTCCCTGGAATTGGAGAAGTAAAGGCGGACTTGCATCATGAGTTTGATGTAGTTGAACTTACACAAGAAGGCATCTTAGCTTTTAGAGAACTTTTAACTACTTATCCAAACTTAGGCGTAATGTCCACTCATGTAGGGGTTAAAGATTTTTATGAAGATTTGCCATGTTCGTTAAACCAGGAGTGCCTGGGTGATTTGAAGGATTTTTTCCCAGAAACTTTAATTTTTAGCGATGCATTAGATATGGATTCAGCGGGTTTTATTAAAGATTCAGATGAGCTTTTAAGTCTCTCACAAAGAGCAATCAATGCTCTTTTGGCTGGCAATAATGTATTGGTTTTTGGTCCTAAAGTTGAATCAGAGATGATGGATGAGGTTGTTATTGGATTGGTTGAGGCTTATGAGTCAGATCCTCAACTAAAGGAGCTGGTCCAAAATAGTTTAGAAAAGCTATGGTTGTATAAAGAATTACTCCAGCGGTGATTCACCTTTATGGATTTATTTTGGGTCTGGCGATGGTGATTGGAGTTTACTTAATCCAGCTACAAGCAAAAAAACAAAATGTTAATCTTCCTGGTTTTGATTATTTGATCTGGGCGGTATTGTTGGGCGGTGTTATAGGGGCTAGGGTTTATCACGTTATCACGGATTATTATTTATATCAGTATGCATTTTGGGATATTTTTAAAATTTGGCAGGGAGGATTAGGTATTATTGGCGCAGTTATTGGTGGAGTGATTGCAGTTTGGGGGTGGCTAAAAATTAATAAATCTAATCAAATTTTTGGGTGGCTAAAAATTAATAAAATTAATAAGCAATTAAATTTATTAACAATTTTGGATTTAGCTGTATTTGGTTTGCCTGTGGCTCAAGCAATTGGCCGTTGGGGAAATTTTTTTAATCAGGAGCTGTATGGATTGCCCACAAGTTTACCGTGGGGGATTTATATTGATTTTATTAATCGTTTGCCTGGGTATGAAAATTTTTCGCATTTTCATCCCCTGTTTTTTTATGAAATGGTGTTAATGTTAGTGTTTGCTGGTTTGGTTTGGTGGATGGTGCGTCAAGAGCGATTTTCGGGTTTTAGTATTGGCTCAGGAAAATGGTTTCTTTTCTATATATTTTATTATTCATTTATAAGGTTTTGGCTTGATTTCATCAGGATAGATAAAATGCAGTTTTTTAACACGGGTTTGTGTATTAATCAGGTTTTTTTGATTATAGTAATGATAATTATGGGTAGGTATTGGTTTAGAAAAAAGCAATGAAAAAATTAAAATTAAAATTAAAAGGAGTTTTTTTAATGATTTTAATTGCAGTAATTTTGAGCGGGTGTACTAAATTACAACAACTAGTGCCTGGCTCAACCTTTAGCGACCATCAAATAATAAAAGCCCAGCTGGGTAACTCTAAACAACTTGAATTAGAAATCGTTAATACCCCTCAAAGTATTACTCAGGGTCTTAGTGGCAGAGATGAGCTAGGTGCTGATGGGATGTTGTTTGTTTTTGGTCAGGCTAAGATTCTGCAGTTTTGGATGAAGGAGATGAAGTTTGATTTAGACTTGATTTGGATTAAGGATATGAGGGTGGTGGAGATTACCAGGAATGTGCCAGCTCCAGGCAGGGGTGTGCCTGCTGCACAGTTGCCAACTTATAAACCAAGCCAGCCAGTTGATATGGTGCTAGAGGTTGGGGTGGGTCAGGCGCAAGAGTGGGGCTTAGAGGTGGGAGATGAAGTTTTAATTTTGTAGTTTTATAGGGATTGGTGGTCTTAAGCTGGAAAAGATAATTAAACTCTTAGTAAGACCGTTGAGCGAGCGTCAATCCACTGGTCTGAAACTACAAATAAACCTTAAGATAGTAAGCTCCCGAGGTGGAGAAGGTGCCACCGTGTCGAAGCTAGAGATTAATTATCTTTTTTTAAGTTAGTTTTCAAGCACATTT
>JAHJBU010000043.1 GCA_018813375.1 Patescibacteria group bacterium | reverse complement strand
CAAGCGCCTAGATCAACCAGCTTATCGTCCTAATCAAAAATTTGAAGGTGTAGCCATGCCTTTGGGCAACCCAAAAAATGGTTTTGTTTCCGGTGGTGGCTGCGGCGGTTGTGAAGACCCTCGCGCCACCATTATTAATGATCGTGTTTATATGACTTATGTAGCCTATGATGGTTGGAATCCACCTCGCATTGCTTTAACCTCAATCGCTTTATCAGACTTTCTGGACCACAACTTCTTATGGGAAAGACCAGTCTTAATTTCTAAACCCAATGTGGTTGACAAAAGTGCTGTTATTTTTCCAGAAAAAATTAATAATAAATATGTCATCATGCACCGTGTCTTCCCCGATATCTTAATTGACTTTGTGGACGATTTAAATTTTGATGGCTATACCTATCTTCGGGGTGAACATAAAATCTCTCCACGCTCCAGGCAGTGGTGGGATAGCCGCAAAATTGGCGCTGGTGCTCCGCCTTTAAAAACTAAAGATGGGTGGCTCTTAATTTACCAAGCGGTTGATGATAAAGATGCTAGTGAATATAAAGTTGGTGCCATGTTACTTGATTTAAACGATCCCACCAAAGTATTGTATCGCTCTGCCAAGCCAATCTTAGAACCGCGAGAAGAATACGAAAACTATGGCTTTAAAGCTGGTGTAGTTTATCCCTGTGGCGCTGTAATTAAAGACAACACCTTATTTGTTTATTACGGTGGGGCTGATTCTTATGTTTGCGTAGCCACTACCCCACTGGAGAAATTTTTAGACAATCTTAAAGCTACTGGAATCACTCAACTTAAACCTAGCATGCTGGGTTTAAATCTAGCATAATAAAAAAATATTAATTATTATTTGGAATTTAAAAATATGACTAGCAGCATTACCGTAACCCGCTCATCACACAATCCATTACTTAAACCTAATCCAGAGTTATTATGGGAGGCAACAGCCGCGTTTAATCCCTCGGTCTTAATTGAAAATAATAAGTACTATATGGTCTATCGGGCTCTATCAGCTCAGCAAAATTATGAAAACCAGGTTTTAAATTTATCAACCATTGGTCTGGCTACTAGTACTGATGGGACCAAGTTTGACCTAAGCTCCCACCAACAACTTGTTATTCCAAGCGAAACTTTTGATCATTATGGCTGTGAAGACCCACGTCTCACTAAAATTGATGATGAATATTTTATCTGCTACACCGGCTTATCTGCCTGGCCACCAAATGCTGAAAGTATTAAGGTAGCAGTAGCCATCAGCGATGATCTAAAAACCATTAAAGAAAAACATTTAGTAACGCCATTTAATGCTAAAGCCATGACTTTATTTCCAGAAAAA
This sequence comes from Patescibacteria group bacterium, assembly GCA_018813375.1. Taxonomy (GTDB): domain Bacteria; phylum Patescibacteriota; class Microgenomatia; order UBA1400; family PJMF01; genus JABBGTR01. The sequence goes on along the minus strand of JAHJBU010000043.1, from coordinate 6,814 downwards.
ATTAATGATCAATATGTGGCTATTCTTACTGTTAATACTGATCAACCACCAGCCCACATCGCTATTGCCAAATTTGACCACAAAGAACAAATCTGGGATCCAAATTTCTGGCGCAACTGGTATCTTCATCTAGATGATCATATTTTAGGTTTACCTCGTTTAAATACCGATCATGTAGAAGTCGGGGCAGTGCCAGTTAAAACTAGCAAGGGTTGGGTTTTAATTTATTCCCATATCCAAAATTACCTACAGCCAGAAAAAAGAATTTTTGGTATTGAGGCAGCTTTATTAGATCTTGCTGATCCACAAAAAATTATTGGACGCACCGATAAACCGCTCCTAGAACCAGCCCTGAAATACGAACTAGAAGGTATGGTTAAAAATGTTATTTTTCCTTCTGGCGCAGCCATCGTTGATAATGAATTTAAAATTTACTATGGAGCAGCTGATACCGTAGGAGCAGAGGCGAGTGTTAAACTAAATGTCTTTTTAAGTTTGTTGAAAAATAGTGACACTGGGGGGGTGCTGAAGTTTCATAAATTTCAAGACAATCCGATCTTAACCCCACGCGAAGATCAGCCATGGCAAGCTCAAGCTGTTTTTAACAGTGCTGCACTTTATGAAAATAATCAATTTTACTTACTCTTTAGAGCTATGTCCTGGGACAACACATCTACCATTGGTTGTGCCGTGAGTCACGATGGATTTAATTTTGCTCAGCTAATTAATGACCCTATCTACGTACCCCGAATGGAATTTGAAAGTAAAACTCAACCCAATGGATTCTCCGGTTGTGAGGATCCACGCCTAACAAAATTTGGCGATCGCATTTATATGTTCTATACCGCCTATGATGGTCAGCATCCACCGCGAGTAGCACTTACTTCAATTAAAGATTCAGATTTTTTAGCTCATAATTGGCTGTGGGAAAAACCTATGTTAATTTCTAACCCACAAATAGATAATAAAAATGCCTGCTTATTCCCAGATAAAATTAATGATAAGTTTGTCATACTACACCGCACTGCTGGTCATGAAATTGCCATTGATTTTATAGATGAGCTCTCAGATCTCAAAGAAGACTGTTTATTAGAAAAAGAGGCTGCCATTGGCCCCAGACCAGATCTTTGGGATAGTGCTAAAATCGGTATTGCTGGCCCACCAATTAAAACAGAAAAGGGATGGTTATTAATTTATCACGGAGTAAGTAGCTTTGATAAAAATTATCGGTTGGGCTACATGATTCTTGATTTAAATGATCCCTTCCATGTTTTATATCGTGCTAAATATCCAATTCTAGAACCACAAATGGAGTTTGAGAAAAAAGGCATTGTTGATAATGTAGTTTTCTCCTGTGGTGCTATTAAAAAAGATGGACTAATTTACCTTTACTATGGTGGCGCTGATAAAGTTATGTGTGTAGCAACAATGGAAGTAAAAAAATTGCTAGAGGTAATTTAAAAATAATGAATAATCGTAAATTTATCTCAGCTATTATTCCTATTTTTAACGAAGAGAAAACTATTGCCAAAATTATTAAAACTTTATTAAAAAGCGATCTGATAGACGAAGTTGTCTGTGTTAATGATGGATCGACAGATCAAAGCTTGACTATTTTAAAAAATTTTAAAAATAAAATTAAGCTAGTTAATTTGAAAAAAAATCAAGGTAAAGGCTTTGCTTTAGTTGAGGGAATAAAAAAAGCTAAAGGTGAAATAATTTTTTTTATTGATGCTGATTTAACTACTTTTTCACATGATCATATACAAACTCTCCTAGAACCTGTTTTAAAAAATAAATTTAGAGTTGTTTTAGGATATCCAGCAAATCCGACAGGTAAATGGTATCGACCTAATATATTTCAAAATCTAACAGGTGAAAGAGTGTATTATAAAAAAGATTTAATTCCTTATCTTAAAAAAATGGCTAAAACTAGATTTGGGGTAGAAATTTTTTTAAATGACCTTTTTAATCAGAAAGAAATAAAAAAGATTCCTTTAAAACATTTAATTAGTCTCTATAAATATGAAAAACGTAATCCAAAAAATGCCTTTAAAGAATATCTTGAAGAGGCTGTAGAAATTGCTCGAGCAATCGGTCGTCGAGAGGGTTTATTGCCAATGGACAAGCAGATTATTGATAAGTTAGCAAAAATAACTGATTTTGATGAATTCAAAAAAAAGATTAGTAAATTACGCAGTAAACAAATAAAACAGTTTTTTGAAAAATTTATTTTGAAATATATTAAGATTTAAAAATATGAATAATTCTTTTTGTGCTCTTCACCAACCATTCCTTAATTTCCCTCGCACTCATTCTTTCATTATCAACTGCGATACACATGCGGACGATCTCTTCATCGTCAGCGGTAATTTTGTAACCATTTACATAGAAAAATCGCTTCATAGTTTCATAAGCTGTGCGTTTGTTACCATCCAGAAAAGCATGATTCATTACCAGAGAATGATATAAAGCTCCAGCTTTATCAAAAATTGAAGGGTAAAGATCTTCACCAGCAAAAGTAGCCTTACATCTCTCTAATCCAGAGTGTAAGAGGGTAAAATCCCGTATTCCTTGCACTCCATCTGCTTGATCAATAATTCTTTCATGAAGATACAAAATCTGCTCAATATCAAGTGAAGAAAAATTGGTCATAGATTGGCTAACTCTTCCAAAATATTTTTATCTTTTTCTAAATTTTTATCCACCCAACTAACAAATTCTGGAGTTACCTTGGAATGCATAATTGCTCTTTTTTCAGTTTTAGATAATTTTTTTCCATATTCCAAACCAGCGCTGTCTTTCAAAGTCATTGGCTGATTTCCAGGAACAGCATAAGCCACGTGACTCTTGCTGTAGCTTCCAACAATTTGATCACCAGCTTTAATTTGATTCTCATCCACAAATTTACTATCCAGAGTCACTGCATAGCTATTGCCCACTTTAATAACTTTTTGAGTTTTAGTAAAATCTTTCATAGCACCTCCTAATATACTAACAGTATGTTATAACATCAATAAAAAATATTCAAGTGGTGCTAAACAAAATACGTGTCTTCAGGCGTGCTATTAATCTTCACCATAAAAACTTTTATTTCTTTAGTGATAGGGACAACGTGATGAATTTGCTTGGGTTGGATCACTAAAAATGATCCTGGTCTAATTTTGGTTTCTTTATTATCAATAGTCGCTGTTCCTCTGCCTTTTAAGACAAAGAAAAACTCAGTTTTCTTTTTATGAAAATGAATTTTCTCGTTCTGACGAATTTTAGCTAATTGGATTTGAAGACCAGCTTTATCATCGGTGAATAAAATTTTCTTACTATAGCCTTTTTTCTGAATCCACATAAATTAATTACTTTTTATAATGACTCTTTAACTACTTAATCTTATTAACTTCGCCTTTTTCTAGGTCCATTATTATTTTATCTCCATCTTTCAAAACTCTAGTTGCATTGCCAGTGCCCACAATACAAGGCTTATTCATTTCACGACTAATAATAGCAGCGTGACAAAGAATACCTCCCTCATCTGTAATAAATCCAGCTACCCTCTTCATTGCTGGTACAAAATTAGGAGTAGTCATGGTGGCCACAATAATATCTCCCTTTTTGACTTTGGACAAATCTTTAGGATTAAATACAATCCTAACAACTCCTCTTACTTGTTTTACTGATCTGTTGGCTACCGTTCCTTTTATTTTATCCCCCAACTCATTTTTATCATCCAAAAATTTTTTAAACTCCAGAGCTTCATCTCCAGATAAGTGATAAAGCTGATTGTTAATACAAATCGCAGCGAAAGCTTTTTTTCTGACTAATAATTCGTTTGAAATAGGATATTTGCCAGTCAAAAAATCTTCAACTGAAAACAGCAAATATTCTCCGCTTTTATAACCTTCTTTCTGAACAAATAAATCTAAAAATTGGGCAGCTGTGCCAAATGCCTGATTGTAAACATCAGAGCGATAAGTTCGGAGCCAAACATATTTTCTGGCATTTTTTATTAGTTTTTCTAAATCCTTATCAGCCTTTATAATTTTAAAAATTTTATTTGATTCTCTACTCATCTTTTGTCTATTTTCAACAATCTTGTTTAATTCTTTAGCTGGATTCTGGACTACTTCAATTCTTTGAAGTAAGTCATTTTTCGTCCAAAATCTTTTTTCTTGCCCACGGAAACCAATGTGAGCATATTTTTCTAAATGCTGAGTAAGCAATTTATCTATTTTTTTACCAGCATGAAACTTTTGCGCTATTTCTAATAATTCCATCTCCTCACTTAAATGTTGATTTGGTTTTGATGGATTAGTTGCTAAAATAGTATATTCTTGCGCAGTTTGTTCATCTTTTACTATTTTCAAAATTCTTTTCTTAATAATTTTTTCCAAAAGATTGCCTGAAGAAATAATAAACGTAAAAAAAGGCACAAAACTGATAACACAATCTAAATATTTTTTAAAAGCATGACTTAATTTTTCTCTATCTATCTTCTTCAGATTAAGTTGACTAAATTTCTGACTCTGGATAATCAGCGTGGCACCAAGCTCTTCTGCTAAATTTGCTTTTTTGTATAAAAATTCAGCATCTTGCTGAAACGCTTCTTCTATATATTTTTCTTCTAGCTTTAATATCTCTAAATCATCATAAAAAGCTCCAGAAATACAAATTTCATTCCAATAATTAAATTTCCGATCTAATATTCGTGAATATGCAACTTTGTCTATAATTGGAATTACTAGTAAATCAACACTCAGTGGGGGAACTGGTCGGTCAACCGTTTTTTTAAAATCTATTGAATCAGCTTCTTGTTTAATTTTGCTTAGCAAAAAGAAAGACATTAGTTTTTATCACTTACTCCTCAAACCCCCTTAGACACTCCTCTTTTTGCTCACCTGACAACATCTCGCACATCTTCTTCATATTTTTCGCATCCTGCTGAACTTGGTCCATCATTACATTCATATCTACAAACTCCACATCTGTGGGAGGAATAAACATACTAGAATCAGCTTTCCAAGAATCACACTTAAACTGATAATCTTGATTAACCATAGCCTGATAATCATCATCGTTTCCATCCGTTGGCGTCTGCTCATCTGCATTTAGTGCTTCTTGCGCCTCTTTAGCCATCTCCTCAATATTCATTTTCATACCTTCCTTTACGCCTGGATTCCAAGTATAAGCCCAAGTAGGATCTGACACGGTAATCATCTGTCGAGCTGGCTGATCTTCTGTAATAGGCATATTAATCTCAATCCGGGTCTTTTGACCATCTACATAGACGGTACTACTGCCTTGCTCAGGCAAAGTCCAGGTACATTTTTGCGCTTTACCAGAACTAATTAAATCCTTGATTGTCCCACTAAAATCACCGCCATCTTGTTGTTGCTGCTGCTGCTCTTCTATTGCTGGTGCCGGCGCTTCGGTTTGAACTGCTTGATTTGTTGACTTTTTACAAGCAGAAAAAAGCACAGTGCTAAAAATAATTAATAAAGTAGGGAGAATAAATTTTTTCATAATCACATTATACTAAAAATTGTTAATTTAGTGATATAGTAAATAAAGTACATTTAAATTAGGAGGTTATTGTGTGTAAATTTCTGACTGACAAAAAAGCTCAAGGGCTAATTGCCAAAGTTGAGGACCCATTTAAACAACTCCCTCACCTTCCACAAAGCATTACTGATTTCTTTGTTAAAATTGTTCCTTGGGGAGCAGCATTGGGAGGAATTTTTAGTGTCACCGGAGCTATCACTAATTTTAGACTCGGTTTTGGTATGAATACCGTAGGACGAGTAATGAGACACTACCTTGGGGTTAATTCTGCCTATTTTTTACTCTCAGCTGTGATAATGCTGGTTTTGGCATTTTTAGCTTTTAAAGCCTTTACTCCACTTAGAGAAAGAAAAATTGAAGGTTGGATTTATATTTTCTGGTCAAACATAGTATCAGTAATACACTCAATCTTAGGTTTAATTTTTATTAGCCAATCAGCAATAGGATCAATTGTTGGAGTACTAATTGGCTTCTACTTACTCTTTGAAATCAAAGCTTCTTATGAAAAAAAAGCTACTAAAACAGCTACAGCTAAAAAATGATTGCCTGATAAAATAAAGATTGTGAAAAAATATATTGTCTGGGCTACTTTAATTACTGCATTGATTGTTTTTCCCGTAGGTTGGTGCTTGGGAAATTTGTTTGGTCTTCCGTTTTTTTTAGAAAACAATGCTCTAATTTCTCCACTAACAACCACTAAAATTCAGGAAAAAAAATTGCCATTACTTAAATACAGTATTGATAATTTGCAAAATTATGACTATCAGTCCAGTCTCATTACAATTGAAAAGATACTAGAAGAAACTCCCGATTACACTAGTTATTTATTTTCTTATCAAACTTTAGGAAAAACTATGACTGGGCAATTAAATATTCCTACGATCGCTCAGCCTAAAGATGGTTTTCCAATTATAGTAATGTTACGTGGCTTTATACCAGAAGAAACCTACATCACTGGAGCTGGAACTAAATCTGCCGCAGCAGTTTTTGCAAAAAATGGTTATGTAACACTTGCTCCTGATTTTTTCGGGTTTGGCAAAAGTGATCCAGAAACTGAAGATTCATGGGAAGCACGTTTTCAAAAACCACTTAGCGTTATTGAGCTAATTAAAAGTATAGAACAAAATTCACATATTAAAATCGAGCAGCAATTAATGAAATTGGATCAACAGCAACTTGGCATCTGGGCACATAGTAATGGTGGGCAGATTGCTTTAACTGTACTAGAAATTTTAGAGCAACCTATTCCCACTACCCT
>JAHJBU010000042.1 GCA_018813375.1 Patescibacteria group bacterium | reverse complement strand
TCAAAAGGAGGGCAAATTGACTACAGGGGTCTGGGAAATAATTGTTGAAAAATTTTGGAAGAAGAATAAGATTGTTTCGGGAATCTGAAAAATTGAGCAATTTCTCTCTTCCTACACTTCCTGTAACCTTGTTCTGTTAAAGTTTTTACAAATAAAATTTTTATAAACAAAAATTAAAAACAGAAAAGAATTTATGATAAGACAAACTAAAGTAAAAGTTCAAGTCAGATTAAACAGAGAAGACAAAAAGGCGGCAGAAGTTTTCGCCCAGGCTCTTTATGGAGTGACACTTAGTCAGTTACTTAGAGTAATAATAAAAATGTTGATTGATGAAAAGCTAGAATTAGTGGCAGTTAATATTAAACGCGATGGAGCAGGTAATGTACTGTATTAAATTAAAATTAAAAATTAATTAAAAAAAGCATTAATACCCCGGTACAGCCACATAAACTACTCCAGTTTGGTAGTTGCCAGCTGCAACACTACCGTCAATGCCTACTTTGTACGTGACTGTGCCCTGGGAGCTTGTGACAATATTAACGTTGCTCATGATGACCTGCATGTCTTCTGCAGTACTATCATCGGCAAATTGGCGGAAGTAGGTGCTGTCCAGAAAATCCGCAGCCACATCATCGCCAACAACGTTAAAACCAAACCCTGGGATGTTTTGATTGGTCCAGACACCAGCAATAGCTTGATTGCAAGTGCCACCGTCACACAGCGTGTCAGAAATAGTATTAGTGCCGTTACTGTGAGTCAGCGGGTTTTGTTCATAAGCGTAAATTGTATATCCGCCGGCACCCTTAGTTGTAATTGTCAGCTTATTACTGGCACTATTGTGTACACCTACGGTCAGTTCTCCTAGATCAATAGCAGTATTATCAATACTAAAGCCAAATGTTTGAATCTGGTAAATATATTGAAAGCCACTGCCAACAAAATAATTAGAGCTACCGTAGGCGCCAAATGGACCAGGAGCAGTTTGGCCTATGGTATAAGTTAGGCCGTAATTAGCTGTGTCACCACCCCCAGAGCCAATATTAAAATTTCCAAACTGAATAATATATGATTCTGAATCAAGTCGATCGGCCAAAACTGGGTTTGCCAGTCGTCCTGCTAAAAAAATAAAAAGTGGTCCGAGGACAATGAGCCATTTTTTCATAAGGTAATGAGCCATTTTTGCATAACTTAGTCAATTGTCTTGATCATATTGAGTAATTTTTCAATTTCCAATTTAATTAAGTGTAATTGCCCTTTAATTGACTTGAAATTATTGGGATATTCAAAAAGTTGTTCTAGTTGGTTTATTTTAGGCTTTAAGAAATTTTCCAAAAAATTTTCTAATTTAAATTCTTCAGATTCAAGTTCATTAAGCCTAGCTTCCTCTTCTTGGACAACTAGCTTATCTTTAATCAATTCCTCATGTTGAAGTTTAGCAAAGATAAAAAAGGCCATAATAATCGGGAGAGTGAAAAGAGAGACTAGATCATGCTGAATTAAGTTAGGTGTAAGCCCGTAGTGAAACAGCATAATTAACATAGTAACGACAATACTAGTGCCAATATGACTTGAGAAAACTATAAAAAATAAGTGAATGTAGGTTAGGGGATAAAACCAACTAGCGGTATTGCCAGTAGCGCCAATTAAAAGCAAAAAAGCCATTGTAGCCAAGACAGTTTCAATAGACATAAAAGCCGGCAAGATGTGCCAGGCTTTAGTTTTGCTTAAACCTTTAACAAAAAAATAAAGCAAGCCAATGACGGAAAATGCCTGGAGGGAGTAGGGTTGAAGACTTGGAATATGAAGCCACCAGTAAATCAAGGCTATTCCCAAAGTCATAGCGGTGGTATGAAAAGTAGTCGACAGGCTGGCAGACATAGAACTAGTATAGCGTGTAATGATGATAGAATAAAGAAATTCTATGCCTCAAATTTACAACCATACTAAAATTGAAGAAAAATGGCTCCAGCATTGGGAAGAAAATAAGTTATTCCTCCAGACTGAAGGTCAAAAAGTCAAAGACATTAAAGACAAGGTGAATGGCGAAGCCAGAGAAGGTGCCCTGGGGTATAAGATGTATCTTTTGTTTGCTTTTGCTTATCCATCTGGTCAGGGATTGCATGTGGGGCATGTGGAGAGCAAGACGGCGCTAGATATTTTAGCTAGATACTATCGCATGAATGGTAAAAATGTGTTTTTCCCAGTAGGGTGGGATGCATTTGGTTTGCCAGCAGAAAATTATGCGATTAAAACCAGCGTCCCTCCAGTTGAGACAACCAAAAATGCCATTAATACCTTTCGTCGTCAGATCAAACGCCTGGGAATTTCTTATGATTGGGCTAATGAGCTAGCGACCTGCCATCCTGGTTATTATAAATGGACTCAGTGGTTATTTTTGCAGCTATATAAGGCAGGATTAGCTTATCAAGACACTGGGATGGTGAATTGGTGCCCAAGTTGCCAGACGGTTTTGGCTAATGAGCAGGTAGTTGATGGTGTTTGCGAGCGATGTGAAGCGCAAGTAATCCAGAAAGAGATGAAGCAGTGGTTTTTTAAGATTACAGATTACAAAGACGAATTGATTTCAGGCTTAGATCAAGTAGATTGGCCTGAGCCGACCAAGCGTCAGCAGTTAAATTGGATCGGGAAGAAACAAGGTGCGGAGGTGGATTTTATAATTGAGGCACCGCAAGACGTCAGGTTTAATACTAATTTTTTATTTGATGAGAACTATACTGAAGTTTTTAAAGCCGTTAGGCAGTTTTATTTTCAAGAGCTAAGTGGGACTAGTGTTTACTCACCTGTTTTGGATGATAATATCAGTTTTACTAGAGCTTTTTGGGATCACTGCATTTGCCAAGATCGCAAGCAATCACAATTGTTATATCGGTTATATTCTTTGCCTAAAATTTTTGAGCTTTTTTATGCAGAGAATAGTAAAGTTTTCCATAAAGTAGGTAACGATCAAAAAAAACGAGTTGAGTTTTGGATTTGGGAAAAAGAGATTGAGGGAGTTCAGGCTCAGGTTGTAGTGAGGTCAATTAACAAAGGGGCAAAGCATTTGTATTCTTTAGTTTGGAAGGGGATGACAGAAGCTTATCAAAGTAATAAAAAAATCGAGCTGTCTCCTGCTGGTCAAAGCCAACAGCGTCAGGGAATAAATACCCTTCAGCCCGATTACTTTGATGATAGTATACAAAAATTCCTGATTTTGTCAAGAATTTTAACTCAAATTAAACTAAAAAATATTGCTCAAAATGAGATTGATTGGGGAGTAGGAACTCGCGTGTCTTGTTTTACCACCCGCCCGGATACTGTTTTTGGCGTGACGTTTGTGGTGATTTCACCAGAAAAATTTAAGCAGCTAAATTTAGTAAAGCAAGTGCCAGAAAAAAGGTGCGGTCAGGTGGAGCAGTATATAAATCAAGCTTTCAAGAAAACCGAAGAAGAACGCCAGATTGGGGAGAGGGATAAAACTGGAGTAGATACGGGTTTGAAGGCGATTAATCCTGTTAATGGTCAAGCTGTCCCGGTTTATGTAGCTGATTATGTTTTAGGAGGGGTGGGGACAGGGGCGGTGATGGGCGTGCCAGCTCATGATGAGCGCGATTTTGTTTTTGCCAAGAAACATAAGTTGGAGATTAAGCCAGTAATAGCCTGGGAGAAAAAAGGCGGTGGCTGTGGCGACTGCTGTGGCTGTGGCGGAAAAATATATGATATTAATATCTGGCAAAATTTTTATGGAGATTATGGGCAGTTGGTAAACTCGGGGCAGTTTAATGGGTTGAAGTCTGAAGACGCGCTGGCGGCGTTGGTTGAGGAGTTTGCCTACGTCATCCGCCCGGCTACGACCTACAAACTCCGCGATTGGCTCATCTCCCGCCAGCGCTACTGGGGTACACCCATCCCAATAGTTTACGATCCAGGGGGCAAACCACATCCAGTTAAAGAAGAACATTTGCCCTGGGAGCTACCAACAGATGTTGACTTTAAGCCTACCGGTGAGTCACCGCTAAAGTCCTCAAAACAGCTTAAAGCCCGTACTGAAAAACTCTATGGTAAGGGCTGGACGCCGGAGTATGACACCATGGATACTTTTGTGGATTCTAGCTGGTATTATTTGCGCTATGTTAGTTCTCGAGATAAAAGCGTTTTTTCAGATTCTACTGCGCTCAAGAAGTGGTTGCCAGTAGATTTTTATATGATCGGGCCAGAGCATATTGTATTACACCTACTGTACTCAAGGTTTTTTACTAAGTTTTTACGCGATCAAGGCTATTTAAATTTTGATGAGCCTTTTATGAAAATGCGTCATCAAGGAATGATCTTGGGTCCAGATGGTAAGAAGATGAGTAAGAGTAGGGGAAATGTGATTAGTCCAGATGATGTAGTTGAAAAATTTGGCGCCGATACATTGCGTATGTATGAAATGTTCATGGGTCCTATTGAGGCTGACAAGCCGTGGGATATAAGCGCGGTTTCAGGTAATTATAGATTTTTGAGTCGGGTTTATAGACTAGTTCAAACATGGTCAACTATGTCTAATGATCTGGAGATTTCTATCCATGAAGGGCTACAGCGCAAACTACATCAGACCATTAAAAAGGTTAGTCACGATATTCCAGTGCTTAAGTTTAATACTGCGATTGCAGCGATGATGGAGCTTGTTAATGTTTGGGAGGCGGCGATTAGGGAAGCGGGGAATGCGGGGGTGATGAATCAGGCAGATATTTTGGCCTTTATTAAAATTTTAGCTCCTTTTGCGCCTTTTATAACTGAAGAGCTTTATCAAGAAGTTGCTAAGAAGCAAGTCAAGAAGCAAGTCAAGAAGCCAGTTGAGCAAATTAAGATTAAGAGTATTCATCTAGATGCTTGGCCAGATTGGGATGAAGATTTGGCACTCGAACAGCAGGTTTCTATTGCAGTTCAGATTAATGGTAAGGTGCGGGGCGAAGTAGTAATGGCTCATGATCAACTCGATAATCAAAAAATGATTTTGGCTGCGGCTAAAAAAGTGGAGACAGTTCAGGCTCATCTTGCTGGTAAAAAAATAGTCAAAGAAATTTACGTGCCAGGGAAAATCGTGAGCTTGGTGGTCAATTAGCTCAGTTAGCTCAAGTATTTAGCTCAGTTATTTTAATAAAAACGAAGTGGGTATTTTAGCCCGGGCAGTATTTATATCTAAATTAAGAGCAGGTTCAGTTTGATGAAATATCATCAAAATTGATGCATTTGCATCAAAAGTGAAATGAGTATTTTAATAT
>JAHJBU010000041.1 GCA_018813375.1 Patescibacteria group bacterium | reverse complement strand
CGGGCAAAAATTTGATCGGATTGTGTGTATTGATCGCGGTGGGGCAGTGGTGGCCAGATTTTTGGCAGGTTAGTACTGATAAATGGGTGGTATTTCCTTATGAAGTGAAAGAAACAATTAGGGATGTGAGTAAGATTTTACAAAAGCAGGGGAAAACAAGCGCAGAGATTAAAAAACAAATTTTAGAGTTTGGATTTAGCGACGAGCAGGTGAGCTATTTTTTTAAAGTTGAGTAAATGATTGTTAGCTATAAATTTCTGTAATTGCATTTTGCCAAGGGCAAATTAAAATATTTTGGTCGGTTTTTCTTTTATATGCTTCTCTAGAGATAACAATGCCTTTGCTTTGAGGAATATCAGGCAAAAGTGACTTGAGAGTAGTGAAATGCTTGGAGCGGATGTTATTGGTAGATTTAATTTCTATTAACAGAGTTTCACCTGAAGGCTTTTTAATTATAAGATCAACTTCTGAGTTAGGAGTAGTAAAGTATGAAAATTGAAAGTCAGTTTTTCTATAGTGATTTTCTTTTAAAATTTCATTAATGAGTAAATGTTCAAACGCTTTTCCATATTCAATGGTTTTTGGAGCGAGCTTAATGCTGCTTAAGCCTTGCAAAGCTCTGACTACTCCAGTATCAAAAAAATAAAATTTAGGTTTCTCACGTTGTTTTTTTCTAATAGATTTTTTGTAAGGGTACAATCTAAATCCTAATAGAGTATCTTCAAGAATTTCATAGTATGATTTGATACTGCGAGCGTCAATTCCAGTATCTTGAGCAATGTTGCTAAATGAAACAATTTCTCCATTATTAAAAGCTGCTATTTGTAAAAAATTTTTAAAGGATTGAAGTTGACGCGTAACTCCTTCGGCAACAATTTCTTCTTGTAGATAGGTGTTAACATAAGCAGCTAAAAATGCTCGTTTGTCCTGATCGTTGGTAAATTCAAAAATTTTGGGCAAAGTACCAAATTGCAAGGCTTGGCTAAGGTGAAAATTTGTTTCTAATTCACGAATTGAAAGAGGGTAAAGCTTAAGTGTAAAGGCTCTGCCAGCTAGTAAGTTTGCTTGGCCAGCTTTTAGTTTACGCGCACTAGAGCCAGTTAGAGCAAATTTAATTTTTTTATTTGATTCTAGAGTTTGGTGTACTTCATCAAGCAAAGCGGGTATTTTCTGAATTTCGTCAATATAAATCCATTCTATGGCATCAGTCAGAGAGCTAATGATTTCTTTAAAAGCAGTTTTATTGGTACTAAGTTTGTATTCTAGTTCATTGTCTAGTAAATCTAACCTGAGAGTTTTTTTTGGTGGCAAAAGGTGGTTTAAGAGAGTAGTTTTACCCACACCTCTGGGGCCGAATAGAAAGAATGAGTAATTTAGCGGTATTTTTAACTGACGCCTGTATGTTTTTACGGTATTTTTAGACATATTAATTCAAATTTTACCGTATTTTTATAAAATTGTCTAGCCAGAGATTAAAAAACAAATTTTAGAGTTTGGATTTAACGATAAACAAGTAGATTATTTTTCCAGGTAGTTTTTTGCGATCCTTGAAAATGGTACCAAAACCGCACCATTTCTGAGGACCATAAATTTCATCTGTAAAAATTTAAATAATAATCAGTCCGCTTTTCAATCAATTCCTCTGCAATTTTTTTTGCCTCGCTGTGCATAAACCGCGGTAGACGTAATTTATAGATACTGTGTTTCATGAAGTACTCATTTTCTTTTGCAGAAAGAGTGGGCGGCACACGGTCTACATCTAGCATCCCTAGTGCATCGCACTCCATCAACAACACCTCATCATCATCTCGAATTTTATCAATATCATCATGGACAGAAATAATATGGGTTAGGTTTAATACTTCTGGTTGGTTAAAATAGCCTGGTAAGCGTTGTGCTATTAAGCGCTCAATCATTTCTACACTGCGTTTCATGTGGAGTTTCTTATAAGGAATTGATTCTCTAATACTGGTTATTTTTTTTTGTCTAAATAAGCTAGCATAGCCCCAGTCATGAGCATAGGCAGCAGTAATTAAAACTTTAGGGTTAAGGCTAGGGTTATTAATTTTTTTCAGTAAGTGTTTCATCCAAAATACCACTGCTTCAGTGTGGGGCTTATCCCAATGGGGGCGGCCTTTATTAGCCAAGTCTTTTAAAATAATTTGACGCAGTATTCGTTCAATGTAGGGGTGGATTAGACCTGATTTTTTCATTGCTAGTATAGTATACTAAATGTTAGATTAACTCTGCTTTCCCGATAATTTTAGTAAATAAAAATAATTATGCTTAAAGCTAAAAAAAATAATTCTATAGTACTATTTCGCGATAAAAAAGTTCGTCGTCATTGGGACGATGATCAAGAGTTGTGGTATTTTTCTATTGTAGATGTAATAGAGATTTTAACCGAAAGTCCACGACCGAGAAAGTATTGGCATGCTTTAAAAACTAAATTAAGAGAAGAGGGGAGTGAAGTGTCCCAAGAATTGGGACGGTTGAAATTAAAATCCCAAGATGGAAAAATGAGAATGACTGACGTCGCAGACACAGAAACACTTTTACGACTAATTCAGTCAGTTCCTAGTAAAAAAGCAGAGCCTCTAAAGCTTTGGTTAGCAAAAGTAGGTTATCAGCGGATTGAAGAAACAGAGGATCCAGAATTAGCTTTCGATCGAGCAATGCGAACTTATTTTAAAAAAGGCTACTCAAAAGAATGGATTAATCAGAGACTAAAAACTATTGAAGTAAGAAAAGAATTGACTGATCAGTGGCAAGAACGAGGTGTAACTGAAGGTTTAGAATTTGCAATTTTGACTGATGAAATTACAAAAACTTGGTCAGGGAAAAGTACAAAAGCTTATAAAAAATTTAAGGGACTTAAAAAACAAAATCTGCGGGACAATATGACCAATCTTGAGTTAATTTTAAATACCTTGGCTGAAGCCTCAACCACAGTAATATCAAAAAAGCAAAAGCCTAAGGGGTTGGCCCAAAATAAAAAAGTTGCTAGAAAAGGTGGAGGGGTAGCTAAAAAAGCGAGGGTGGAGGTAGAAAAGCAGGTCGGTGAGAGTATTATTTCATCAAAAAGCGCAAAAGAGCTACAAAGTTCTAATTTAAAAAAGTTAGCTAATAGAAGAGTTTAAAAATGTCAGATGTAATTAACCAATATATTAACCAAGAGCAAAAGCGCCAAACAGAGATGATTGGCTTGATTCCTTCTGAAAATCACATTTCTCCAGAGGTATCTAAGGTTTTATCTTCGGTTTTAAATAGCAAGTATTCAGAGGGGTATCCAGGGCGGCGTTATTATGAAGGTAATCAGTTCATCGACAAAATTGAAAATGAGGCCCGAGATCGAATTAAAAAACTTTTTGGCGTTCCGTATGTAAATGTGCAGCCACACTCT
>JAHJBU010000040.1 GCA_018813375.1 Patescibacteria group bacterium | reverse complement strand
TCTATATCCATAAGAAAATTAACTGCAAAACTGGCTGAAAGTAAATATTCGCTCTGCCCTGTAGTACTTACATTTTCAAAACAACCTTTTGCAATTTCAAAAGCTGAGTTTTTGATAACTTCAAGATTTGTCTTATCTTTTAGTTTTTCCTCGAATTGAATAAGGAGTGCGTATTCAAAAGATTTACCCGTTGTCATTTGTTTTGATTTTGTAGTAGTCATAATTATTTTATTCAATTAAGTAATTGTATTGTATTTGTTTTTCTCTAAAATTTAAATAAACATTTTTTGCGGAAGTCAGAAGCAAAAAATATCCGCTTATCCCATTTATAAATAAAAGAAAAAGAAAGCAGACCACTCCTTCCAATGCTTACAAACTGCCTTGCTGCATTAAATTTCTGCTAAATCTGGTAAAATACACGATTGTGGAAATAAAAAAATCAATCTCTGATATTAAATACGCTGGTTTTGGTCGTCGCTTGCTAGCTTTCTTAGTGGATGGCGCCATTTTAAATGTCTTTACCTCTGTCTTTACTAATTCGTGGAAAACACAAGCAAATATGCTAGAACAGCTCAGCAAAATAAACTCTATGGCTGAATTTGAAAAACTCCAAACAATTACCAGCAATAATAATTACAGCAATCTCCTACCAATCCTCATCTCTCTTATCTATTTTACAGTCTTTGTAGTTCATTACGATGGCGCCACTATTGGCATGAGACTACTAGCAATTAAATTGCTACCAGACGATAAATCTAATAATAAAATCTCTTATTTAACAGCCATAGTAAGAAATCTAAGTTCTTATTTATCAGCAATGGTATTTGGCCTAGGTTATTTCGCAATGATTAGAAATAAACAAAAACAAACTTGGCATGACAAAATTGCTAAAACAGTAGTTGTCCAAACAGATCGTAAACCAAAAAGAGCCATCGCCTTAATTATAGGAGGGTTCTTCTTATTATTTATAATAACCATGTCTTCAATAGGCATACTATTTAGTATTAATCTCTATAAAAATGAAAAAACTAAAATAGAAAATAAAGAAGCAAACCAAGAAAGTTTTTCTGATTTTAGCAATGATATGTCAGAGGAAGTAGCTACCAAATATCAATTAAGCCAAGATTACTTTACACAAATGAAAGCTACCCAAGATGAACCAACTAAAATTCGTAAAATTAATAACCAAAACATCTCAATTTTATGGGAAGCACTAGAATTAGACCCGGATAATTCTATACTTTGGTTTCAACTATCATCTGCTTATACCTGGGTAAATGATAAGGGCAATCTAGAAGATGGCCTAGACGCAATTAAAAAAGCTAATGAGTTTGATCCAGATAATGCAATTTTACTCTATCAGCTAGGCGAATATTACATCCGTCTTGAACAATATGATCAGGCAATCTTAGAACTTAAAAAGTCACTACGGCTAGACGATGAATATGGTTATACTCACTTATCCATTGCCAATGCTTATCAACAATTGGGCGTAAATAACAATGCCATAGAACATTACCAGCAAGCTTTGAAATATTTTGAAAATAAAAATCAAGACGGCGATTTTGATATGGTAATTTTAACTGCTCAAAAAGGTTTAGCGGCTGTAAATAAATAAGTATTAATAAATTAGGAATAAAAAAACATGATTAATATTTCTTCAACGGTGGTTTTTCGCAGTCTTTATTCTATAGCTGGCATCTTATTATTAGCAGGACTATATATTTTAAAAATGTATAATCACTTGGTTAAACTACGCAATCGAGTCAAAACTGATTATTCTGATATTGATATTCAGCTACATAAACGTTCCTCGCTTATCCAAAACGTGGTTGATCTAGTGCGCGAATATGCCAAACATGAAAATAGTACCTTTAAAGAAGTTGCTGCTGCTCGTAGTGCTCTTAATACCTCAAAAAATGCTCAAGAAACTGCTGATGCTGATAACATTTTAACTCAAACTTTACGCTCACTAATGATGGTAACTGAAGATTATCCTGAGCTAAAAGCAAGTGAAAATTTTCAACAAGTTAGATCTGATTTACTTAGAACTGAGGATGAGATAGCTCATTATAGAGAAACCTACAATGCCACTGCAGAGCGATACAACAATCAAATTCAGCTATTTCCTAATATGCTAGTGGCAGGATTACTCAGTTTTGAAGAGGCTGTTTTATTTAAACCTAGCTCATCTGAGCCTTTTGTTTTAGATCAATCTCATAAACTAGTTGACAGCAATCCAATTTCAGCTAAAAAGAAAACTACAAAAAAACTACAAAAATAATAACTCCGATGATAAAAACTGGCTCTCCATTTATTCACACGTCAAAACCCGTGCGCAGAGCATCAATAATCTTAACTAGTATTATTTCTAGTTGGTTGCTACTTTTTAGCGGGAGTACAGTTTATGGTTATCAAACTAAAGAATTACAAAAAATAACTACTGATCCAATAAAAATAATCTTAGAAGAATGGCAGGACCAAACTAAACAAACTATTAAAAATAAAACTGAAAACAAAACGCAAGAAGAAAAAGCAGCTGAATATGTACGCCAGAAGCAACTAGAAATTGAATCTCGCTCAAAACAAGAATTAACTACTCAAATTAAACAAATTCAAACTAATCCATCAAATAAAACTCAAACTAATTATTATGGTGATGCAACAAGCAAAACAAATGAAAATGCTACTCTAGAAAATTTTAGAGCTCGATCTCAAGCTGAAACTGAAAAATTTAAACAGGAAAGTGATGCTCGTATGGAAGCTTTTAAAACTCAAAGTGAAAATAATATGAATGCTTTTGATGAGCAAGCTAAAACTGGCATGGAAGCATTTAAAGCCGAATCAACTGCTAAAACAGAAGCATTTAAAGCCGAATACGGGATTGAATAAATTATTCTTTTACCCGGTCTATCTTGATCGACCGATAATATCAAGTCCAAAAACCGTTTACACAATATTATTTACAGACCCCAAAATCTTATTAAAACTGCTAAGTTTCATTGCTTGCCTAAGTACAAATACATTTCCACCGCTCACCCAAATAACACCATACTTGCGGATATCCCTATTAATATTAAGCTGAGAATGTTTTCTAAAATATTTTTGAAGATCAAACTGTTCTACTTCCAAACCCACGCTTTCAAGTTCTAAAATATCAGACTTTGTAAAATCTTCAGCCCACTCTTGCCCCGCTCTTGCCCCTTTGCAAAATCTCGTGCATTGTTAATATACGTTGCTGTTTTGTTGGGAGGGATTAAACTTTTCAGTTTTTCAACTTCGTTACCAATTTTGAAAAATGATAGATAAAATTTCATAGTGATTGTTTTGAAATTAAAAATTTTCAGAAAAATATCTCATCTAACGTTCCAGAATATGCGATGTTCCGAACCTAATTATTCGGAATATGGGTGTAACGTTAGTAAAACCGCATATACCGTGTTAGGCGATGTAAATTTATTCCGCTATACAAATCTTAAAAGTCCCCCAACCGGTATAGCTCAACGGGCGGCCTCCAAGCTTACGGCATTCTTCTTCATCTTCAACACCTTGATAAATCTTGACCATATATTTTTCTCTAGGCCCGGGACAATAGTCGCTACAAGCAAAGTGGTCAACAATAGGAGGTTTTTCTATGTCAGTCACCTCTGAACTTTTTGGAACCTTTGATAGAAATACAAAAGCCAAGACGGCAATGATTGTTACTGCGATTGTTAAAACAATTAGTTTTTTCATAACTTCATTATAAAGGAATAAATTTATTTCGCACAACGTTCGCGTGTATCTGAAGTGCTGGCTTTGGCGCTTCAGCAACTAGTTTGTAACTATTTATTAATTGTGGTACATCAGTCGAACCTCCCCCAAACTCACCAGCATTTGGGAGAAGGCTCAGTTATGCTGCCCGCTTTCTTTTTATCAATAATCAGCAAACTGAGGCTGAACCAGATATACCGTGTTATGTGATGTTGGCATCTTTTGTTCCTTTTTTATATTTGTTGATTACTATCGAGATTCCTGCCCCGATTGATAGACCAATCAAGATAGAAATTGCTACATGCCAGATTTTAGCCGGAAGTGGTGTAATCATAACACCCTCACCTTGCAATATTGACATAAACGGATTTCCAACCAAGTTGGTTAAATATGCTGGCAAGAGGATAATTTTTTCAAATAAACTTCCTGAAAACCACCATAAAGTTTCAGAATGCCTTATATTGCCCAATGAGATTATCGAAGATAGTAATCCCCATACTCCCGTAATTAAACTAGTAATAAATACTTTTTTATACATATTTGAAAGATTGCGTATAACATTCCGGGCTATGCGAAGTCCTGGTTTCAATTTTACCAGGATTTGGGGAAATTATCTTAATTTTCCGTATAACCCGTGTTATGTGATGTTTAAAAATTTTAGTGTACTTGTTTGCCGTAAACTTGCGTCCAGCGTTTGTTATCCTTTTCGCTACAGCTACATGTTACTTCCTCGCCACAAATAATTTTAGACTTTCCACATTCAATCCCAAGTGCTGGACCGGTACACATAGAACCTCTAATCTCTCCAACGCACTGATCAATAACTCCTCTACAGCCATTGATTTCCTGATCATAATACAAGCTGTAACCACAAGATGATTTAGAGTAAACTTGCCAAACAATATATGCTCCTAGCAAGATAAAAAAAGCAATTGTGGAAAGGATGATTATTACTGTCTTTTTGTTTTTAAAATTTTTAAATTTCATATAACGTTTCAGTATATATGATGTTTCGAGGAACGTAATTGCGATATAATTGTGATTTTATCACATCGCAATAGTGACGAGAAATATGGGCCGAGGAAGCTGCAAGCGACGAGCCATATATACTGTTGTTATACGCCCTGACGAGTGAAACGAGGAAAGCGCAGCGAGGCGCGAAACCTCAGTGAAGCGAGTTCAAAAAATATTTTTCAACCTTCTTCATTGAGTTAAATTTGTTTTATCCGTTTGGGCGGAGGGCAGAGGGGAATTAAAGGGGTGAATGCCCGTAGCCCAAAACTCCTATTTCTGGTTTGAGGGAGGGGCAAGAGGGGAACAAAAGGGGTGAATTGCCCCGACCGAAAACATCTTATTCTTTCTTTAATTCCGTTTCAATGTACTCTTTGTTTTTAAGCTCTATTTCTCTATCAACTGGTGGATGATTACGATTAGCTAAAGTTATAATCTTATCTACTGCTTTAAAAATTGGTCGTTCAAAAATTGTTTCGTCTTGCGTTTTGTCATATTCATCAAAGAGATTTGCAATTAACTTTTTAGCGACACACACTTTACAATTTTCAACTTGTGCATCAATTTGTTTTATACCTTTATTTTGATCTCTTTGAGTTTTAACATCAGTAGATTTTATTTGTTTTGGCAAAATTCCACTTAAAACTGTGGCAATTTCATTGTCGTTAAAATTTGCCATTTCAAAATCTTTTCCTTGGAAAGGTTTATTGTCATTTGTGACACCCCATATGTATTGCCAGTTTTTTGATAGTGAGTAGTCATTTTGGTTAAAAGAAATTGAAGCTCCATTTTGTAGTAGATGATTTATATCGTTTTCATTATCACCAATAAAGAAAGGGATAATCTGCCACTTATTCAGATTATAACTAATGAGATGATTAAAATTGCTAATAAAACCCTTCTTGTATTTTCCATTTGAATCTTTGATAGAAATTTTTTGCCCAAAAAACTTACTTATCCCTCCTATATCAACAAATTCAATACCCAAATTTTCAGCTTTAACATTTTTATATTGTTCAAAAATTTCAGAAAAAATTGTTTCTTCGGTTTTTCCCTCAACAAAAACCATGACTCTTGGCTGGTAGTCCAAACCAAAATCGTTCGCTAAATAAAATGATCGTTTATATCGGTCGTGATAATAATTTTTGTCTTGATCTGAATATCTCTTATTTCTTGTGGCTCGCAGTAATACTCCATATTGATCCATTTTTTTCGGTTCAAATTTTAAAATATCATCTGGAGCGATATTTGAAATTTCATCAATATCCAAAATTTCTTTTTGCAAGTCTTCCTCAATAATTCTTTTTAGCATAACCGCCCATTGTAAATAATCAATGCCTAATCTTGTATCTCCTTCCAATTTGTCTTTTTCATTCCAAGCGATATTTTTCCAAAGTTGAATCCAATCATCTCTTTTAATTCCTAATCTCTTTTGTGCTTCATCTGAAAAGATTTTGTACCATTTAGCGATATCTTCAATTTTGAAATCCAATTTTTCTAAAACAGAGTTTAGTTTAAAATTTCGTTTCATTTCGTGCCATTTTTTATCATCGCCCGAAATTTGTATTGTTCCACCGCCTGATTTTGTATAGGGAAAATATACGGACTGAACGGAAAGTAGAAATTTCAAAACTTTATTAAATTCTTGGTAATTTTCTTTTAGTATCTTCTTTTTATTTTCTAAATCAAAGAAATCCTGAAATGGCTCCTTTTTTGTAATCTCCTCTAATTTTTTTGCAAAATCATTCATCGTTTGAAACGAAAAGCTACCATTCCCTTGGCGGTTATCAAGCAGAATAAATTGAGAAATCGCCTTAATTTCATCACCAGCGAAATTTAGAGTAATTGAAAAAGACTTTTTGAGTATTTCCAGCCAGTAAATTTGAAAAGATGAATAGAAACTAACAATTTTTTGTTTTTCATGTTCCAACTCTTCGCCAAAAAAAGGTATTCCATTCTTGAAAATCTTTATCAGTAGGATCAAAGATACAGCCTTCCTCTAGCCAGTTTTTGAGCAATTCCTTGTGGTATGTTCCAATAATATCTTCTTTAAAAACATCATAAGTAGAATAAAATTTTACCTTGTAGCGTTCAATTTCCGTTTCTCCGTCCTGTAATTTATCTTTTGCAGGTCGCCAGTATTCCTTTCCCTCAGATTTTTTAAATTTTATTCGTTCTTCTTCTCCAACTGGTCTATCAATCCGAGCAATAGGGAAGAATAGCTTTTCTTTTTCAAAAAACTCCAATTCTTCTTTTGTGGTATTTACTCCTCGCTTTTTGCAATATTCAATAAACTTATCCGTTTTCAAAGGCGGATTTTGTAAATACATTTCTTGCTCAATAAAGTCAACGAGAAAATTATTTTGTTTCATTTTTTTCGATTGTCGCGATTTCTTCATCTGTGAGGTCATAAAGTTTGTAAATTGCCCGATCTATTTTTTCGTCCAGTTTTTCAATTTCCGTTTTTAGTCGGGCGTGTTTGTCGGTGTTGCCTGTCATTTCTTGTGCTTCTTTTTGTAGATTGATCATCAATTCGGCAAGTTTGGTAATTTCAGCTTGTTCTTTTTCATTGGGTTTAACTAAAGGAATATTTAGTAATGGACCTTTATCAATTTGTAACAAATCACCGAGTTGCTTGCCTTTATTCTTTAACCAAAACCAAGCTACTTTGGAATTTAAGAGAGCTGTTAAATATTTCAAGTCAATCCTGTTAGTTCTTATAAAATTCATTGCTCGTGATCCATAATATTCGTCTTCTGTATAGAGAAAACTAGGTAATGCTGTACGAGTTTGACCAACGACTTTTGGACCTTTTTGAAAAAACTTTTCTTCTCTTTCTCTGTGTAGGTAAAAATATGGTTTTTCAGGGGTGCCATATTTGATTTTGGCCTCTTTTAGAATTGTTTTAAAAGGTTCAAAGTGATTTTTAATGTTTGGATAATTATCTATTTTTTCATCTCTAAAATTTTTATCACATAAATAAAAAATATATGAATTTGTTTTTGAGAAAGCATATTTAGAAGCAGAAGTATAAAAAGGCTTTAAGAATTCTAATTCTTTATTTTGAAAATTTGATAAATCATTGACGATATAGTATTTATCGGGGGCGGCTACTATCCCTTGTGCTACTTCTTTTTCACCTAACTCAAAATTCTTTTTTGACTCAATTTTATTTAAAAGAGCTTCATCTTCTTCATTAGAAAAAACGAGATTTTCCCCTATTAAATTTTCTGGATTTATTTTTGCTTTAAAACTAACTATCTCTTTACCTATTTTTTTTAAGTTTGACCTCAAAAATATTTCAACCTTTTCCGTTTCAATATTTTTATCAATTATTTTTGCATAGTCAGTTTTATAATTTTTTCTTACTTTCCCTTTTTTAAATACGAAAATCATTGTTTGAATACCGGCACTTTCAAAAACTTTAAAATCACCAAAATCAATAAATTTAATAATTTCACCCTCGGATAAAATTTTGTTTCTAAAAATACTTGCGCCAGCATTTGTAAGCCAATTATTTGGAGCAATAAAACTGAAATAGCCGCCGTCTTTGAGTAAATCAATCGCACGACAAGCAAAAAGCGTCCAAATATCCATTTTTCCTTGATAATATGGGTTGCCATGTAGTCCGTCGAATGCGGATTTATTTGTGTATTCTTTGATATACGGCGGATTTCCAATAATTACGTCAAAACCTTCATTTTTAAATACTTCAAAAAACTAATCTTTCCAATTAAACGCTTTTTGCTCTCGCCATTTATCGCCAAAAACTTCCTGTAATTTTTCAGTCTCACCCTCAACAAGCGAGTTTCCGATTCTAATATTATGTGAAAGTGTCGGTAATTTTGTTCTTTGAGAAAGTACGCGCAAAAGTAGGTTGAGTTGAGCGATTTCTATGGCTTGTTCGTCCAAGTCAACGCCGTAAATATTGTTTTTCAAAATTTCAAAACGATCAAAAAGCCCTGTTTGTTTATCCAGTTTATTTTTAGCTTCCAGCATTTTGTCATAAGCGGAAATAAGAAAAGAACCGCTACCACAAGCAGGGTCAAGAATTTTAATGTTAGGAATATCTTTTGCTTTGGCTTTTTTCAAAACTTCGCCGAGTGTTTGCTCGATCAAATACTCAACAATGTATTTTGGCGTGTAGTAAATACCCTGCGATTTTCGTTTGGATTTTTTCTTTTCGTCCTTTTCTTTCTTCTCTTGAACATAGCCCAAATACTGCTCATAAATTCCACCCAAAACATCGGTTGAAATGGCAGAAAAATCGTAGCGGTAGCCGTCGGCGGTTTGGTAAAGCCCCTTGATGATTGTTTCAAAAACTTTGTCATCCGCTTTCCAGTTTTCCAGTGCGTGCGAAGCGAAAAGTTTGGAATTATAGTGATCGTCAAACCAACGAAAGCCATCATTGAGCCTTTTAAAAATGTTGTGCTTTTTTCCTGCGGTTTCCCACTCACGAACGAGTGAAAGTAAAATATTTTGTTCTATTTTTCTGTCTTCGGCGGTGCGGATGAAAATAAGGCGATCTAAAACTTTTTGAACGCCTTCATCAAGTGCGTCATCATCAATGTTGCTGTTGTTTTTCCTGAAGTCTTTAGTCAGGAGTGTACGCCAAGTCGTCAAATCTTCAAAAAGTTTTTCGCCGACCTGTTTTCGTTTGGTGAGCTTGCCCCATTTTTCCGCTTGTTCGGCGAGTTTCTTTTCTTCAAAACTTTCTTTGGAAAGTAACCACAACTGGTCAAATTGGTCTAAATATTCGTGCCATTTTAGCTCAAAGAAAAGATTTTGAGATAAACTTTTTGGCGGAATTTCAGCGTTAAAAACTTTTATGCCCTCAAAATCTGAAAGAATCGCCCAAGTAACGCTTTTGTTCCAAGAGTAATTTATGGCTTGTTCCGCCCATTTCCATTCGTCCAAATCAACTTTTAATGCTTTTGCTTCCAAAAACATGACGGGAATATGATTAAGACGAAAAGCCAGATCAACACGCCCTTTTGAAACGGTTTCTTCTGTTGTAACTTCATTTGGATTTTCAAGATTTCGCATGTCCCAGCCCAAAAACTCAAAAAGTGGCTCGATAAATTCATTTCGGGTTTGGGCTTCGTTGTATGATTTTACCTTTCGGGTATCAACAAGGCGTTGATATTTTTCAATCAATTTGGCTATTTGTTGTTTGGCTTCTTGTTTTGTCATAAGTTTTGAGCTAATTAAACAGTTGTATTGTATTCGTTTCCCCTAAATAAATAAATCGTTTTCGCTTTCGGAAGTATGGAGCAAGTGAAAACACCTTATCCCCTTTATAATA
>JAHJBU010000039.1 GCA_018813375.1 Patescibacteria group bacterium | reverse complement strand
TAGGTTATTTCTTGATGGTCAATGTCATAAATAATACCCTGTCTTTGACCGTTGCTGTAACCAAGTTGCTCAAGAATTTCAGTATAGAGTGCTAGTTGTACAGCGTAGTGTTTTTTAAGTCTGGGTGTGTCATTAATGCCTTCATCACTAGTACTTTCAAAACCCCGCCCGCTTTTTACATCTATGGCTATGTATGTGCCATCATCTAGTTTACGTAAAAAGTCAGGAATGCCAAGCAAGTTTTCATGAGTAATAATGGGTTGATATAAAAGGTTAACGCCATCATCTAGGGTTTGTTTAGTATTGGCTATTCTTTCTTGTTGATCACCTTCACCCAAATCTACAAACTTTCCTAGCTTACCTACAACTTCTTTTTCATGCTGCATACCTTTATCCCAAAGCAGTTGTACAAAGGGATTGGTTTCTTGAATTTTTTCACTTTGATCACCATAAATATCACGCCAAACACGATGAGGACATTGGAGGTAGTTATAAAGTTTTGAGGCGGTGAGATGAGTTTTAGGTTTCATTTAGTATCTCAAGAATTTTGTTTGCAAGTTCTCTTTTTTCAATTAGAAATTCTGCATATTTTGATTTATCGGGCTTGTTCAAGCTAACAGTAAATACTCTATGACCAGGTTTCTTATTTTCATTCTTAGTTAACCTGAGAAATTCTGGGGCAGGAATACAAAAAACATGTTCATGAATATCCCCTTCAGTTAAATCATAGTATACAAAAACCATCAACATTCTGCGTTTATTTATAATCGTTTTTTCTTTAACAGTTGATACAAATCCTCTGGAAGTATCACCAAAAGTTGATTTAACCTGAACATAAGCCACTTCAGCCTCACCTCGTTTTTTAACAATAATATCAATGCCCTCATCATCGCTAAGTGGTCTATAACATGACAAACCTTCATCTCCATATAGAGTGATCAGCTCAGCAACTCTAGCTTCAGCTATGTCGCCCTTTTGTTTGGTGTTTAAGTAGATAGATATTTTTTTACCCTTGTAACCAACAGCCTTAGCTTTTCTTACTTTTACTTTTAATCTAACTGGTTTTATTTCAGCAGTAACATTTTGTCTCAAACCGAAATATCCAGGCTGACTTCTAAAGAAAACTGAACCCTCACCCCTTTTTTGAATATCAGTACTTATTTTAGCGTTCATAGTAGCCCAAGGGGTAAGACCCTGAGTTTTAAGACCTTGTTTTATGGCACGCTTAGTAATTTCTTTATAGTGAAGTGGCTTTTTTGCTTCTGACAGTATTTTCTGGGCAAAACTTAGAAAGGTGTTCATGTTAACTTTATTTAGTTATGTTTTTGATATCATTCACATTTAAACCATATAGTTTGTAAACTTCTTGATTGACAGCTCCCTCTAGAACATCAATCTTGTTTTGGATATTTTGCAAGATTTTTCTCTTAGATAAAAACCACTTGTGCACTTCTTCTTTTTTCTTAAAATCAAATTTGATTTTTCTCTTTTCAAATTCTTCAACAAACTCGTTCCAGCCCAAAATATCTAGCTTTTTAAACTTAGTAGGAATTTTTTCAATAGAAAACTCATCTTTAATTAAGCTAACTATATTTTCTACAGCTTCATTTTTTCTTGCTACTTCATAGATAATATTTTCAACGTTTTCTTTAAAGACCCCATGATTTGCTGAGGCTATGTTTGGGAATGGCAATGACTCAATAGCTGATTTAGTTACATTGGTATTGGATTCACCATAAAAATTATTGTAGAAATGATCAATTAAATCAGAGTTTAGAATCGCTAATACTGTATAGAGGCTTTCACCATTAATAGTGTTTAAGATATTGGCACTAGGGAAAATAATTTGACCTTCTGTATCAATGGTTGCAAATATTTTCCTCTTATTTTGTCCCACAATTCTTTGTAGAATTATTTTCGGTTGTTGATGCCATTCTTTTGTTTTTTTATCTATGTCAGTAATATTTACAAACTTCTGATTAGCATCAATATAGTACCTATGAATGTCTCTACCCTCAAGATACTTTGAGGTTATCTCAATTAACTGAGGGTTAGATTTCAGCTCATCTTTTGTAAATATGCCTTGGTCAATAACTTCACTATCAATCTTTGTAGTTTTAGGAACACTCATCCAGCCCTTGTGGAGAGTGGCAAATTCTTTTAGCGTGTGTTTTTGGCTAATTATTTTTTTTAAAGTTGAGGATGGTTTTGTAACAATTTTTCCCTCGTAGGTATTAGTAAAATCTGGCTGTTTTATTTCATGCTCACTTTCAATCACAATCTCAGGTAAGGTTTTATCCTTCGCTGCCGTTATCAGTTGAACAGTATGTATTGATGGTTTAGATTTTTTATAAATATGAATACAAGTTTCAGTATTCACATCATCAAATGGGTAGAACCTATAGGGAAAGTCAACAATACTAATAAGCTCCAACTCTTTAAAAATATACTCTCTCAATAATTTAAAACTCTTAGTTGAATAGAAACTACTTGGGGTTATGAATCCTAAATAACCGTCTTTTTTTAGCAAATCAGTGAAACACTTGTACATAAATATTTCATACAGATCCATTTCGTATTGCAAAATATTGCTAAATTTTTTCCAAAAGTAATCTCTTTCATTTGATGGTATTTGTTTAGTTGAAACATAGGGTGGATTACCGATAATTACATCAAAACCACCTCCATTTTTGACCTCTCTGAACTCTTTACTCCAGTCAAAAGCTCTTTCACCTACTATTTCATGGTCGTCAATTAGAGAATTGCCGCACTTAATATTATTGTCAAGATTTTGTAATGGTTCGGTAGCCTTGGCTGTTTTAAGCCATAAGGCTAGTTTGGTGATATCAACACTTTCAGGACTTAGATCCACGCCAAATAAGTTATCAAGCAAAATAGTTTTATCATTCTCAGTGGTGTTTGTATCCCAGAGAGTAAGCATTTCGCCCTTT
>JAHJBU010000038.1 GCA_018813375.1 Patescibacteria group bacterium | reverse complement strand
CCCCAATTTAATACAGTAAACTCCCGAGGTGGAGAAGGCGCCGCCGTGTCGAAACTATAGATTAATTATCTTTCACTTCCTTTTATAGAATTTTTTACAAAACTTGCCTCATGCTACAATACCTTTAATGAGTGACATTTTCTCTACCACAGAATTTAAGTACCCCTACACTGACTACCGATTTCCTGGTCAGTCTAATGATGAAATAATTTTATTTGTTGGTAGAGAAAACTCCACTATTTTATGGTGGCATCGAAGCTTAGTAATTTTAGTTAGTGCGCTACTTTTTAGCACGGTAGCTTGGGTTTCAGGTTCATTGCAAAAAAACTTTGGGATTAAAATTCCAGCAATCATTCCCACAGTCACTTTTTTTATTGCTATCTGTGTAGCTGGATTTGGCTGGTGGTGGGCTAGTGCTCTCTGGAAAAAAAGCATTGGCGTAATTACCAATAGAAGACTCACTAAATTTATCTTTACTACTCCATTTAACAGACATAATTTCTCTTTACCCTTAGACATGGTGGTTGATACTGGAGCCTACCGGAAAGGTTTCAAGCAAGCAATTTTTCAATTAGAAACTTTTACTGCTCGTTCTAGTGCCTCCAGCTCAGGTGTAGCCACTGATAATCCAAACAGAGTTAATAAAAAATACTTTTACTTAGAAAATATCAAAATGGCAGAAGATCTACAGCATTATGTAAATAAACTACTTTATGCTTTCCGCCATCACCAAGAAC
The DNA here is from genome assembly GCA_018813375.1 of Patescibacteria group bacterium. GTDB lineage: Bacteria > Patescibacteriota > Microgenomatia > UBA1400 > PJMF01 > JABBGTR01. The sequence continues at coordinate 2,760 of JAHJBU010000038.1, read as the reverse complement.
ATTTAGCTACCTTTAGACCATTTATTCCAAAGAAAAGTGGCAATCGCGAAGAATTAATTGATAAACATCCAGATTATTGGAGTTAAAATTAACTAGCCTTAAAACCTAAGTCTTCTAAAACTTGTTTGTTTGTTGTAGCCACCTCTTCACCAAGCTCTCCATCCATCTCAAACACAAACGGTAGTTCCATTTTGGCTTGTTTTTGATAAAACTCCACCTGAGTGGTTAAAAATTCTTTAGCCACTTTTTTACTCACCGCAGAAACCCATTCCGCACAAATCAGATAATGACCCAAGTGATAAGTCTGCTCACCACCGGACAGCGTAAAACAAATTTTATTAGCAATGTGAATTTTCTTAGGTCTAACCATGTGACCTTTAATTTCATGCTTAAGTTGCCTAGGATCAGTAAAAGGAATCAAGCCAGCATATAAAAGTTTTTGTTCATCAGCTAAAGCTTTAATTTGCTGCTGCATGCTATCATTAGTCCGCTCCCAGTTGGCTAAACCTAGACGCTCCTTAATCCACTCATTTTCTTCATTAGCAGTAATTCGTAAATCTTTACCAAATAACTTCTTTAAAACTTTAACTACTTGAGGAAAGCCAGTCAATTCAAAACCAGAACCAAGAATGCCCAAACGAGTCCCGATATTAATTTGGATTCCCTCATCGCCACATGTAATAACGTAAGCCATAATTATTCAGTCACCATGCTTTGCACGGTTTGTAAGTAAGCCTTCATATCTCGCTCAACTTTTTCCCAATCTCCATTAGCTTCACGAATTGCATTAAATAATAGATCCATGTCGATTAAAAGTTGATCGTCAGTCACGATCATGCGTTGTTTGACCATATATATAGTATACCTTAAATTAGGCTTTATTTATATCCCACTGGTACTTCCGTCAAAATTGGACTCAAACTCATCCGTCGTCGCTCTGGGTCAACACTTTCTACAGTAACTGTGATCTTAGCGCCTTTTTCATAAGTTTCATCAGTATTTAACTTACTAACATGAATCAAGCCATCTACTCCGTCTTCAACATTTACAAACACCCCAAACGGCTCTACTCTAGAAACTGTTCCTGTTAAAGTTGTTCCTACTGAGTAGTTTTGATCAGTCCCTGTCCAAGGATCATCAAAAAGTTGTTTAATAGACAAATTGAGCTTATTGGTTTTCTCATCAACACCCAAAACCTTAACTTTAATTCTATCACCGACCCGGTGGTAATCTTTAGGATGATCAACCTTTTCCCAGGAAATTTCAGAAATGTGAACTAAACCTTCTATGTGACCCACGCCATCTTTCCCCTTAATAGGAATCTCAACTGTTACAAACAAACCAAAGTGCATCACCCCAGAAACCACACCTTCATAAATTGCCTGAGCCTTCACCGCTAAAAGCGCAGAGTCTCTAAGTGCCAGCTCACCTGCCTCCGATACATGTCTTTCAGAAAAAATAAGTCGATTTTTTTCTCGATCTACTTCAATGGCTTTAACTTTAAAAGTCTTATTTAACAAATCATCAATCCTACCCATAAAATTTTTCCCAAATTGACTTGAAGGCACAAAACCTCTTACACCACTCACTGAAACAATCATGCCACCTTTATTGGTTTCTAAACCTTTGGCGGTTAGCTCACTATCTTTTTTTAGAGCCTCCTCAAAGACATCCCATTTAGCGTCCACCGCTGCTTGACGCAGTGAAACTGGAATATAACCACGATTAGTATCTTGAGAAATTACTGTTACTTCAATTTCCTGACCTTCTTTAAGCTCATCAATATAATCTTTAGCGATTTCAAATTCTTTATTTCCAACAGCTGCTAATGTTTTGGCCTTAATATCAATAATCAAAGCGTTTTTTTGCTTTTCCAGAATCTTTCCAGCAATACGCTCGTCCTTTTGTGGCACCACAATAACCTGCTTAACTTGATCTAATAGCTGTGCCATTGTTTGTGGGTTTTTAGATGTAGGTGGCTTTTTAGACTTAGATGTAGGTGGCTTTTTAGAAGTAGGTGGGTTTTTAGATGTAGGTGGCTTTTTTAAAGAAGTAGTTTCTGTTTTGTCTTTTTTAGACTTAATAGTTTTGGTGCTCATAGTACATGTGTTCCCCTTTCGATTGGAATAGGGTACAGTATATCATAGTGCTATCTGGTTTCCAGAGGTATATGAAATTACGTCTCCCTACTAATCTTGATGTTAAAAACAAAAAAGTTTTAGTAAGAGTTGATTATAATGTGCCCTTAAAAAAAACCAAGGACGGCTGGCAGGTTGAAGACGATCAACGAATTATTTCTTCACTAGAAACAATTAAATTTCTTCAAAAAAATCATGCCAAAATTATTTTAATAACTCACTTAGGCAGACCAAAAGGAAAATTTAAAATCGGTTTAAGCTCTCAGCCAGTGGCTAAGTACTTAACTCAAAAGCTCGGTATTAAAACTAATTTTATAAATGAATGTGTGGGTGCAAAAGTTAAACAAGCGATTAACCAACTATCAGCTGGGGATATTTTATTACTAGAAAATCTCCGCTTTCATGTACAAGAAAAGAAAAATGATAAAAAATTTGCTAAACAATTAGCAATACTTGCAGACATTTACATAAATGAAGCTTTTTCTTCTAGTCATCGGGCTCATGCCTCAACCGAAGGCATAACTCATTATTTACCTAGTTTTGCTGGTTTTGGGCTTCAAAAAGAAATCTCAACTCTACACAAACTAATGACTGAGCCAAAGCATCCGTTTTTAATCATTGT
>JAHJBU010000037.1 GCA_018813375.1 Patescibacteria group bacterium | reverse complement strand
TTTAACTTTATTATTTTTTAAAAGCTGTTGTTTTAATTTTTGATAGTTTTTCATATTACAGACCCTGACTTTTTCAAGCGTAGTGCTGAAAAATCAGCAGGTACGCAAGATGCTGTGTATAAAAATTAATATAACATATATGTTATATATTTTCAAGACTTTTTACTGCCTGATAAATCTCCTTTGCAGAAATTTTATTTTGTTTTTTAATAAAACCATGTACAAGTTCTATTTTTCCTTGCTTAAATCCATAAAAAAATCTAACTTCTTGTTTCCCCTTTATTCTAAGTTCAAATAAATTATTTTGGATTTTCTTAGTATGAGGCATGCCAAGTCTAAAACCAAATCTCTCAAGTAAATCAATGATTCGTAATACTTTAGCAATAGTTTTTTCTTGAAGAGTAGAAATAAATTTTTCAACATCAGAGTGAACAACAATCGTAGTTCTTTTCATTTGCCCACAGTAGCATCCAAAGATTACAAGAAGCGTAGAAAAATCAAAGCAATTTTTTTATGATACAATTTGAAGTATTATTAAAATAAAAATTAATGGAGTAATATGAAACAAAATCAAGAACTTCGTGACCCAACTAGTGACAATTTGCCAGCCGACATAGAATTACTAATGAGTACTCTCTCAAGATTAGGGGCTCTTGCGCATACAATACACCAGTGTAATGGGAATCGTCACTGGAAAGATGAAAGTGAATGTAGCGGAGGATGTAATGTCGATAATGTAGAAACCTACAAAGAGGGAAATCAGGCAGGACCAGAAACAAAAAAAGATGGAGCAATTTACACACCTGTTCACACTCATGAGAGGAATGGTGCTATACAGGCAAGAACAACTAATTTTTATGTTAAATATATCCCTAAACCCTAAAATTCCTCATTGTCACTACCACAAATCCCACGAAAAATAAAAATGCCATGAGCATAATCAGTTTGCGGACTAATCCTGGCTGATAAACTTTGGGCAGTTTCTTTTTATTTAGCCAAAACAAGAGTGGGAAGGAAACCATCATGGCCGCAGCATTTAAAACTGCACCCAAAGTTAACAAGAACCTCGGCTCGCGAAAACCCGAAAGATAAATAAAGATGCCGAGTAATATTTGTGCCCAAAGAGCGATATAAAACCCTAGGCTCAAGTTAAACTTCTTGCCCTTTTTATAGAATAAAAGCACCACATTTTCCGAGATAATTCGTGAAGAAGACTCTAAAATCCCCATTTGGGTAGAAAATAACATTAGCGCCGCCACGAGTAAAAAGAAGGTGCCAATTAGTGGTGTAGTGCGGCTAGTAATCATCGCCGCCTCCGCATGTAAAAAATCTAACCCTGCACCCACCCCCTGGCCAAAGACTAATGATTTAGCCAAGACCGCCATCACTACAATAGTAATAAAACCCAGCAGATAAAAAATCATCGCATGCTCAAAGTTAATCATCCTCCACCAACCCTGCCATTTTTTACGATTAAGAGGCGTATCTTTAAAAATTTGACCCTCAATTTGAGTAGCTTTAGCGTCTTTAGAAAATAACGAGCTAATCTTACTAGCAAACTTCCCCATCCCCCAACCCTTTTCCTTAATATAATAAGACTGAGCAAGATTAAGATTGCCGCCTGCACCAGAGTAAGCAAAAGCACCTAAAAAACTAGCAATAGCTATCCCTTGTGGGAAAAACCACCAGCCTTCTCCTCTACCCACCAGGCCCCAAGCGGCTTCTACCCAATCAGTACGATTAGTTAAAACTGCAGCCAAAATAATCACAAACGGCAAACCAATCATGATCACTCCACGTTGTAAAAACTCCATAGTGTTGTAAAGAAATTTACCGGCGGACAAAATAATACCAGTAATCAATAATAAGCCGACAGCAATGACAGCCTCAGCGTGAGGAAAATTGACATAATTAGACAAAATCTGCGATGAAGCAGAAGAAAACCCAGGCAGTGACCAAGGAATAAAAGTAGAAATGATGTACCAAAGTGGAATAATGACGCTGAGTTTACGAAAACCCACAAAAACACTCTCTCCCCATGCGAGGGTGTAACGCATGGTCTCGGTGTTAAGCACAAACTGAAAAGTAATCCCCAACAAACCGCCCCACAAAATACCCAGGCCATAATTAGCGGCCAAGTACGGCCACATAATCAACTCGCCACTACCCAAAGCAAGACCTAAAAGAATAAAAGATGGACCAAGAGTGCTAAACATGCCGGGAGGTGTAGGAAGGTTTTTGGAGCGAGCAGGCATTAAGATAAGTATAGTCTAATCCTTAATAAATCTCACTCCTATGTCCAACTCGTAAAACTACTATCTTTTCTCTATCAACGTCAAACACTACTCGATAATCCCCTATCCTCCACCTATAAGTCCCAATACTAGCATTAACCAGTTTCCTAGCATAAGTCATTGGATCACGAGCGTACTGGGATAATTTTTTACCAATTCTTTTTTTAACAACTGTATCTAATTTTTGTATATCCTTGACGGCTCGCTTAGTATAAAGCAGCCTATATGACATGAGTTAAAGTTCGCCAAATAATTGTTCGTGACTTACATACTCACCTTGTTCATATTCATCACGAGCTTGGGCAATGCTCTCTTTATAATCTTTATTCATCAGTGCTACAAGATCCTCAAATAGATCAATATTAACTAAAGCCGAAACAATTTTTCCCCTGCGAGCAATCAATAAATAATCTTTATCTCCGCTGACTTTATCAACGGAGTCAGACAGATATTTTCGAAGGGTGGTGGTGGTTATAACTTGCATAGTAGTTGTAATTGTACATTTCTAATGTACATTGTCAATAATAAAACCATCTGACCCGCCTACATATTTCGGGTAATTTGTGATGAGTTGATATAGTTGTTTGAGTTACTTTTTTGACAATAAAAAAATCTCCGTATTCAGAACAATTTTTATTACCATTGATTAGACTTGTTGCGAAATAAAAATTAAATTAATTAACGATAGATTTTGATATATTTTAGTAATTTCTTTCTACCAATAGTAGCCTAGCTACTTGAGAAAGAAAAAATTACTAAAATATGCAAAAGATGCGCTAAGTAACTAATTTCTTATTTCGCAACAAGTCTATTTAGTGGTCCTTGAAAAACATATCCTTTAGATATATTTACCAAGGGTGCAGGAAGTAGATGTATCCCAAGTGGATACACCAGGCAAATAATTATCTTACCGGCCAACAAATTACTTGAGAAACTACCTACCTTTGAAGTTACCAGAAATGAGTAGGTGGGTCAGTAAAACCATTATTTATCCCCATGGTCTGCCAATTAGACCAATTTTAAAAACTACTCTAACAAAACACTTAATAATTTCTTAATCTTTGACTGCTATACTAAGCTGTTAATTTATTTATGCACAGCATTTTGCGTACCAGCTGATTTTTCGGCACTACGCTTGAAAAAATCAGGGTCCGTAATATGAAAATTTTACTAATTGAAGATGAAAAACCCATAGCCAAAGCGCTACGATCGGGTCTTTCCACTAGCTACTTAGTTGACTTAGCCTACACCGGTAAAAAAGGCATCTACAAAGCTCTCACCAACGACTACGATCTTATTATTCTAGATCTAAATTTACCAGACACCTCCGGATTTGAAGTTTGCCAAGAATTGCGCCAAGCACAACTCTCTTGTCCAATTTTGGTGCTGACTGGTAAAAATCTTGCTGAGAGTAAAGCCGTGCTACTAGATGCAGGTGCTGATGATTACGTAGTTAAACCTTTTAGCCTAGTGGAAATCAAAGCTAGAATGAGAGCATTACTGCGACGCCATAACGCACCCACCGGCACCACTACTAAAATCGGTCAACTTTCACTCAATCCACAAACCCAAACTGTTTTGTTTAACCATAAACCCCTATCATTATCAAAAAAAGAATTCTTACTCCTCCAATATTTTCTCCGTCATCGCAACGTCCCCCTAAGTCGTCTTCAAATCGCTGAGCATATCTGGGAAGGTGCCTCTTATTTAACTAGCAACACGGTGGATGTTCATGTGTGCAACTTAAGAAGAAAAATTGGTCTACCAGATAGTAATCAATTAATCAAAACTATGCATGGTATTGGCTATAAACTAGTTGCTGAAAATAATTAATCTATGCTTAATCAATCAGTGCTCTAATCATCATTAATACTAATTAATAATGAAAGGAGTTTGTTATGCCACATCTTATGAAGCTTGCTTTGACTGATGTCAAAAGCCGCACAACCAAACAGCTGCAAGAGTCACTTCCTAGCGCTCAAGCCATGCACCCCTGGATAGATTGAGCTATAATCTCGGACAGTGTTTAAAAAACTGATTAAACTTCATCAGCGATGGCTAACCCCGACTTCATCTGATGAAGAAAGTGCTAGAAAAGAACTCATCTTCTATATTCTCTTGCTAGGCAGCTTGTACCTTACTGGAACGGCTACCTTGCTAGTCATCATCAGTGCCGGCAAACATTTTCTTGCTCACCAAGAATTTCATGGCGCACCACCAAGCCTAATGATTGCTATTTGGTTGGGATTAATGAGCTTATACCGCGTTTCTCGCCAAGGCTACCCTCGCTTGGCGGCCAGTCTTTACTTGACCCTACTATGGCTGGCTACAGCCTATACTTCATTACGCTGGGGTGCCCTCCTCCATCAAGCAGTCCTGACTTACGCTCTGATAATTATTTTCGCTGGAATTTTAATTAACTCCAAACTCGCCTTAATCATCACTTTCATCACTAGTTTATTATTACTTATCCTAACTCAGCTCCAAGGCACAGGAGTAATTTACTATGATTATCTCTGGCAACAAGAATCTCCTCATCTCAGCAATACAATAGTTATCTGTCTCACCCTGTCTTTAATTGCTCTATTTTCTTGGCTAGCTAATAGAGAAATTGCCATAGCCCTAAAAAAAGCTATGTTGTCTAAACAAGCCCTCAAAATAGAACGCGATCAGCTCGAAGTTAAAGTTCAGGCCCGCACTCAACAACTCAAAGAATCACAACTTAAACAAATGATAAATTGGCAACGATTGGTTGATGTGGGCCGAATTGCGAGCGGCCTTTTTCATGACCTGCGCAATCACCTCACCCAAGTCTCTCTAGATTTAGAACTCCAACAACCCACCAAAGCTCTGGATGCAGTACATAATATGAGTGATTTTGTCCACCACACTCAAGAAAGACTTTTACCTCAAAATCAATTCCAATATTTTTGTCCTGCAACAGAGATTAAAAATATTGTCCGCATGCTACGCTATCAAGCTAGACAAAAACAAATTAAGATCAAAATTATTAAACTCACTCCAGACCAACTCCATGGCTCAATTGGCGCTTTTCACCAAATTATGATTAATCTCCTCACTAATGCAATTGAAAGCTACTCATCAGCAGCTACTCAGTCGTCTACATCATCACAGCGTCAGATAGAGGTCAGCCTGCAACGCGCAAAAAACCAATTATTACTTATAGTCAAAGACTTTGGTGCTGGCATTAAGCCTGACCAGCAATCAAAAATCTTCAAACCTTTCTACACCACTAAAACCAAAACTAAAGATAATTTTGGTCTAGGATTATTTCTAGTTAAATCTGCAGTTGAACAACAATTTAATGGCCAGATCCAACTCTTCTCAAAACCGGGTCAAGGCGCCACTTTTACTATCTCCTTGCCAGTAAAAAATCCGGCTTAACTTAAATTAAGCCTAAAATCTCGTCCAATAACTCTCCATCGCTCACAATACTCTTAATTATTTCTTAATGCTGGCTTGCTAAATTTAGCCAGATGTCATTTTCTAACACTTTACGCTTAGCCATAAACTACCTCAAAAACCAACAGCAACTCTGGGGTGGATTTGAAAGTTGGTCATCACCAACCCAAAAACCATTTCAATCACAACACCGCTACCAAACTATTTTTTTTAATGCGCTTATTTTATCAGCGCTGACTAATACTACCTTCACCACATCCCCCACTTTAGATAAAGCTTTAAATAAAGCTTTAGATAAAATTAAAAACAAGCTCAACAGATTTCTGCTTACTCAAAAAAGCCCAAGCTACACCTGGAATTATTGGACCAAAAATAGTCCAGAGCACACTCGCTTTTCCATCCCTGATGATTGGGATGACACTAGTTGTGCATTAACAGCTCTTTATCAACACCAACCTCAACTTTTTACTGGTAAAATTTTGGCTCAAATCACTGCTTCTTTGACCACATGCGAATCAACTCCGGGTGGACCCTATAAAACTTGGCTACAAAATAATTCTGAGCCTAAATGGAATAATATTGATCTAGTAGTAAATAGCAATATTGCTCACTTTCTCTCTTTACTCCAAGTCACCCTACCTAATTTAGTAAATTTCATTGACCAACACATCGTAGACTCAGATTACACCTCAGACTACTACCCCAGCGTCTATCCAGTGCTTTATTTTATTTCTAGAAAATATCAAGGAAAGCATCAACCCCAACTCATCTCAAAACTATTGAAATTAAAAACTCATCAGCTCTGGTCAACTCCGCTCACGACCGCCTTATCCATGAGCTCATTAATTAGACTTGGTCATACTGACACAGCCTTACAACAACAAGTCAGCTCCTATTTAATTCAGGCTCAAAAACCAAATGGCTCCTGGCCCGCAGAAACTTTTTGCTATGATCCCAGCATTGATCATCAACCCCACTATGCTGGCTCACCAGCTTTAACTACTGCCCTGGTCATAGAGTGCCTCTCACTACTTAGATCTACTCAAAAACCAACCATTGCCAATCAATCGCAACCTCATCAACGATCAATACACCAACAAATAAATCATCGACTAAATCAACTTGAGCCATCACTCCACTCATTGGCAAAACCAATGGTAAAAAAACTCATCAAAGCCGATGATGAGCACTTCATCACCACCCTACCCACGCATTTTTACCAAGCTATAGACAAACCAACTCAAACAATTTCTGCCACAGATTTGCACCAACTTGGTCTAGCTAATTTTTGGGGATGGTTGGCGTACTCAATTTATGACGACGTCATGGACCAAGAAACTAACCCTAAATTCATCACCATTGCAAATTTTGCACACCGTGAATTTATGCTCAACTACGCGCAAACAATGCTTGGTAACTCTCAATTTATCCAACATCTCACCCAACTCATGGCTCAAATAGACTCAGCAGAACTTAAAGAAATTACTGATTGTCGAGGTATGGTTAAAAAACACCTCCTAACACTACCCGCCAGATTACCAGATTACACTCTTCTTACACAGATCGCAGATAAATCTATTGGTCACGCTTTAGGACCCTTGGCTATTCTCTATCGGCTAGG
>JAHJBU010000036.1 GCA_018813375.1 Patescibacteria group bacterium | reverse complement strand
GTTAGAATTTATGTATCATTACCTTACCGCCCGCCAATTAAATGATGATATCCATGATTGGGAGGATGATCTTAAAAATGGTCATTTATCACCAGTGGTGACTCAATTAATTAAAACCTACTTTGCCACTTCATTGACCCAATCACAGTTAAAAATTAATCCCACCACCATAGCTCAATTTCGGAAATTATTTTGGTATGAAGTTCTTCCACAAACAATCAACGATATTCAGCAACAACTCCAGTTGGCAAAGGTCGCTATAGAGCAAAACTCGATTATCACCAAACCTCAATTTTTCATTAATCTTTTGCAAAAATTAGATATTACCGCCACCAAAACTCTAAATGAGCAACAACAAGCAATTGAGTTTATTCAAACTTATCAGGAAAATGATAAATGAGCTACGCACCAACTCTCTCCACTGACTATGGCAGTTTAAAACTCTAACTTCCCATCCTGCTCCATCAACTGATAAAGTTGCGCTGTTTTTTTGCGCATAAAACTACTCTATCATGAGTGGTAAACTCAAAGTATGCAAAAAAAACTCCACCTTGGCCTAGTCACTTCATCCTCTTATGCTACTTTTGGCGGAGTGCAGTATCACACTCAAAATCTGGGTGAGGCTTTAATAAAACTAGGTACTAAAGTCACTTTCATTTCCCCTACTTCAGAAAAAACTTTTTGTCCTACCCCACACTTGCGCATTGGTCGAGCTATTAAAATACCTACTCCCAATGGATCTTGGGCTACTTTTAGTGTTACCTCAAGGTCAACTGATGAAATCGCGAAAACTATCGCCAAGCGTAAAATTGACATCCTTCACTTTCAAGAGCTTAACTGCCCGCTTTCTAGCTGGCAAATTCTAGCAGCTTCGATGGTAAAAAATGTAGCAACCTTCCATTCTGGCTGGAACAGGTCATCTTATTTTGAAAATTTACAACCCTTTTTTAAGTCTATCGGACAACTACTAAAAAATAAAATTCAGGCAACTATAGTTGTATCTAAAACTTCAGCTCATTGTAGCCAGGGTGTGGCTCCAACTAAAATAAATATTATTCCCATTGCCCTAAATCTAACTCCCTACCAAACTCTTCATCCTCGACCATTAAAACTATCAAAAAATAAAATCAACTTACTGTACATTGGACGTCTAGAAAAAAGAAAGGGAGTTAATAAATTAATTAAGGCTTTTAATCAGCTTAAGCCTGATATTAAACAAAAAACAAATTTATATTTGATTGGTAAGGGAGTTTTAGAAACTACTCTTAGATTGCAAACCAAAATCAATAAGTTGGAAAATCAAGTACACTTTTTAGGCGCCTTGAGCGAAAATCAAAAAATAGCTTACTTGCAACACTGTGATATCTTCATCTCACCTGCCATTCATGGTGAAAGCCTGGGAATTACCCTAGTAGAAGCTATGGCTGCGGGTAAACCAATTATTGCAGGCAATAATGACGGCTATCAAGAAACTTTAGCTAACTATCCTTGCCAAAGGTGTGTGGTTAATCCAAAAAATAGCCAAAATTTTGCCAAAGTAATTGAGGAGCTAATCAGCGATGAAAAACTTCGCCGACAGCTTGCTTGTTGGGGACCAAAGCATGCAGACAAGTACTCAGCAGAGAAAGTCGCTAGACAGCATTTGAAAATATATACTCAGCTAAAAATTATAGCAAATCACCAATTAATATCATAACTTGCACTTCGCCCTTTACCATGATTTTGTTTTAAAATACCCTTTTTAAGTAAATCATTAATTTCTCTATAAGCGGTAGCTCGGCTAACTTTAGTTAAACTTACATACTTCCTAGTAGTTAAACTACCCTGAAAATTAACCTTACCTACATCCAGTAACTTATTAATCACTTTTTTCTGGTGAGAACTCAATTCTATATTAAAATGTTTTTGCCAAAAATTAACCTTAGTAAAAATACTTTCTAGCAAATTACCTGATGCTGATAAAGACTCATTAAAACAATTCGCAAACCAAACGAGCCACTCTGTGATATCAGTATCAACCTGCTGTGCTTTCTCTAAAACTTGATAGTATGCTTGTTTGCTAGAAACTATTTGCTCTGAAAAACTGTAGTAACGCTTGTCTAGATCATCATCTTGGGCTAATGCCATGTCTGTTAAAGCTCTGGCAATCCGACCGTTACCGTCTTCAAAAGGATGGATTGTTACAAAAAAGAAATGAGCTATGCCAGCCCTAATTAATCCATCTATTTTACCCAAACTTTGCTCCCACCAACTCAAAAAATTGATCATTTCCTGATCTAATTGATATGCTGGAGGTGCCTGATAATGAACTTTCTCTCTCCCTATCGGCCCAGAAACCACTTGCATCGGGCCTTGAGAATCATCCCTGAATTCCCCCACTCTAATTTTTCTCAATCCTGAAAGTCCTGTGGGGAACAATGCTGCCTGCCACGATTTGAGTCTCTCAATAGTTAAAGGTCGATTAAAATTTGAAGTTGCGTCCAATAAAACTTCTACCAAACCCTCGATGTGTCTCTTTGGTTCAGGCAATCCAGCAAACGACAATCCCAATCGCCTATTGACTGATGACCTCACCTCATTCAAATCATATTGTTCGCCTTCTATCTGAGCTGTTTTTACAGTCTCGGCTATCAGAATTTCAGCTTGAGCTTTTGTTGCATCATCTATCCCCAAAGCTTTAATTTTTGAGATCAGCTTACCCTGATTCAATCTAGTTTGACTAAGAACTGACAAGAGTTTTTCTTCTTGCCAATTAAAATTTGTCCAGTTTTTATTCTGCCAGATGTAATGATGCATAAAAATCAAATAATTGCTTCACAATATGAAGCGATTATAACAACTAATCGCTTCACGCGCAAGCATAAAATGGGACTGGTGGACGGCCTGCCGCGAAGAAGGCGGTGTGTTGGAACCTGTTTACTTGCCTTCCGTCTCTGCTTTTAGTTGTATTTCAAATAATAACGCGCACCTTTACCCACACCTTCTTTTTGTAAAATATTATCTGCAACTAACCCTGATAAGTCTCTCGTTGCAGTAGCTCGAGATGTTTTAGTAATAGCAATATATTTTTTAGCACTCAGCCCTCCTTTAAAACCCTGCGGACCCTCTGAGAAAACTTTCCTAATAACCTTAGCTTGCCTCTCATTCATACTTGTTTTATAAGTATTAAAAAACTTATCTTTCTTAATAAGAAAATCAAAAAGTTCTTGACTATTATCTACAGCTTTTAATACTAAATCGCAAAAATAAGCTAACCAAAGGGTGATGTCATTTGAAAAATTATTCACTTGTAATGCTTGATAATATTTCTTTCTTGCACCGATAATTGTTTGAGAAAGAGCAATTAAAACTGGCTTTTCCAAATCTTGGGAAAGAGTTTTTTCAGTGATAGCGCGAGCCAAACGACCATTGCCGTCCTCAAATGGATGAATACAAATAAAATACCAATGAGCAATTCCAGCTCTAATAAGTGAAGGAAGTTTACCTTGACTTTGATTGTACCAAGAAATAAATTGCGCCATTTCTTGCTTGATAATTTTTGACGGTGGAGCCACAAAATGGACTTTAGGATTACTATAACTTCCAGAGATAATTTGCATGGGCTCTTGATGTCTTCTATAAGCACTAATTACCTCAATGTTGTTTTTACCTCTCATAATCATCGAGTGCCATCGATAAAGAGTTTTGTGATCAAGCTGACTATCAAATGTCTCATAAACATCAAGCATGAGTTGAGCAATTCCCTTCTCAGCAGGAAGAATTCGCCGCTCATCAGTATGCAGACCAAAATGACGTGCAATTGAAGATTTGAGGCTCTCACGATCCAAGTACTCCCCTTCAATAGCAGAGGTTGTATAAGCAGATTCACTTAAAAAATGGATTTTGAGTTGCTGTTCATCATCGCTCTTGAAATGCTGATGAATACCTGTCAACTTACCTATTTTAAATTGAAACTTCTCAAGAGCTGATTCAAAATCACTTTCCTGATACTTAAAATCGGACCAATCCGCTTGTTGCCAATTCCATTGTCTTGAGGTCATGAGTTATAAATTATTTTTTATAACTCAAAATAACACAGTTTTTGAGTTATATAAATAACAAAATTATGAAAAAAAATGGATCTAGTAGACATCCTGCCCTGAAGAAGGCAGTGTTGGAACCTATTTTATCGCAAAAAGGTCTTTTGCAATGTGCCCTTAATCAAAGACTGATACGGCACATTGATTTCATTCGCTTTTTCTTTAATCCTAATGAGTAAAAACTCTGGCAAGCGGATAGAGATAGACCGGGTTGTAGGCTTGAGGTTAGGAAAACTGACTGACTGAAAATCTTCTGGTTCAAAAAATACATTTAGATCGATTTTAGCCCAGAATTCTCTTTCTTCATCTTCATTTTTAAATTTAGGTAATTTAAGTGATTTTTTCATAAACCTATTTTATGGGCACAAGACACCTAAGCTCTCTCATACTGGAATAATGTTCAATTGAGGGTCTAGAAGCATCCACTTGATTAGAGTCAATTAATTTTTTAAATATACCTGGAACTTGCGAAAGGTTATTGCCCCAATCTTTTATTTTCTCCTGAACATATTCTCCACCTGAAACTGTCATCATAGGGAAATCAAAATTATCTCCTGGATTAATTCCCATACAAGCTATGTAATTGTCATTGGGTGGATTGCCATAGATCAACCCGTAGAACTTTCTTCCTTTTAAGGAATCCAAAACTGATTCAAGCTCATCAAAAGCTTTGCTGGCTCCTTTAACACCATTGCTAGATTTTACATAATAAACCAAGATATCTGGTAAAATTTTCATCATATTTTTATTGTAACACATTAAAAAATACCTATTCAAAGGTTTTTTTTATTGCTGTTGCAGGGACTAGTGGAAGGCCTGCCCCGAAGAAGGCGGGGTGTTGGAACTTATTTAAACTAATTAGTGACAAATATAAGTAAACCCGGATTTAATATTTACTGTATTATTAATTTATGTCTTCAATATATTGGGCTAGCCTTCCATGGTGGCTGGAGGATAGCTCTAAAAAACTAAAAATTCCCCCATCTTTAATAATTTCCTTGATTGAATTCATGGCTGCGCAGATATTCGGCATGCTTCTATACATGGTCAGTCTAAATTTAAGTGTGCTCTTGTCCAAACAAGTACCAATAATATTTCAAGTGTTATTCAACTATCTCTTTTTTAAAATCATCCAATTTGGAGTCTCTAAATTCAAAATCACCCCGCTACCAACTTTTTTAAATAAAAATCATGAACGATTTATTAAAACAGTATTACTACCCAGCTCAGGCATAGTAGTAGTGTTTTCAGGAGCAGGAGTATTCCTAGCTGTTATAGACCAATACTCTCCTGGGATATTAGTTAAGTGGCTACCTTTCCTTTTCAGCTTGATTGCAAATAGTTTTTATTTACTTTTTATTGATCAATTTTTACGAATAGGAAAATCAACAAAATTATATAAACTGCATTTTTTTACGTCTATTCTTTTTACAATAGCTACAATTATGACTATAGTAATTTTTTATACCTTGAGTTGAGGTTTTATCAATCTATATCAAACCATATCGCTGCAAGAAATAGTAGACGGCGCTGGAACCTAAGTTATAACAATGTAATTTTTATCCTCTTGCCCATTGCTGCTGCCATATTCATAAGAGTATGAAGAGTGGGGTTATAACTTCCTGACTCAACCTTAGTAATTGTCGTTCTGGGCATATCAGCTTTTTTAGCCAGATCTGCTTGGGTTAAACCTTGTTGTTTCCTAGTTTTCTTTAGTGCCTGCAAAGCATCATAATAAGCAATCTCGTTTTCAACGATTCTTTTTTGCTCATTAGTAAAATCTTTACTAAACTCTTCTACAGAAATAGTATTTTCTTCAATGAATTTTTTTTGTTTTTGATTCATGATTGGTATCCTTTCAATCTTTTTCTAGCTTTATTTAATTCTTTAATCGGTGTTTGTTTAGTCTTTTTATGAAATGCTGACAAAACCACGATGTGTTTCTTCAAGAAATATGCGTATATCACCCTCCACTGACCCTTGTGTTTGATTCTAATTTCAAAAAGTCCATGATCGAGTTTCTTACCATATGGTTCTACTAATTTTCCATCTCTTTCTAGTACCCAAAAAGCGGCTCTAACTTTAGCTTGAACCTCATGAGAAAACTTTTTAACCTCCCTATCTGCTTGTTTGGTAATTATTACTTTCTTCTTCACCTACGTATTGTTCCTTAAAAAGAACATGGTGTCAAGAAGAAAAATGGATCTAGTGGAAGGCGTTGGAACCTATATTTTAGATAGAGGTGTGAAAAACTAACCTTTTATTTGGTTTATATGAGCGTCCTACTTTGCTAACTGGATCAATTGTTTCAATAGTTT
>JAHJBU010000035.1 GCA_018813375.1 Patescibacteria group bacterium | reverse complement strand
CTTGAAGCTTAAATTTTGAATCGTAACGTCGACCTCTTTTACTGGACATACTGAACCCCCTTCAGATTATGATTTGTACTCACAATTGTAGCTTAACAATTGTGTATCTTCAGTGTGTACAAAATATCAGGGGCTGGACAAGCTTTGACTTCTTGGGCGACTTCCATAGCTTCTAAAGTTTCAACATATTCTTTACCTTCTTTTTCAGATAAACAAAACTCAGTGCGATACTTTTCAAGCAACTGTTTATTTTCTAAATCTTTCTTTGCTTGTTCTTCTTCCCATTTTTTATGTTCATCATCGCTTTTCTTAAGATCATAAATATCTTTTTTTGAGTAATCACATTTCTTGCAGGAATAGAGTGTAGTAATTACTTGACCTCTTCTACTACTTTTCACTTCTACTTTTTCTTTACATTTAGGACAGAAGTCTGATTTTGAAACGTAAATCTCGCCATCATCATAAACACCCTGACGCTTTTTACACTTTGGGCATTTGAGGGTAAACAAAACTCTCATAGGTTTATCATCATCCCAATCAACCAAATGATGTAAACCATCATTATCCATAGCACTATCGCACTCAGGGCAGTTTGCTTTTGGGACAGGTGTATTGTCTTGTTTATCTTGTTTAGTCCGATCAGATTCTATCCATTCTTCAATAGTTGAAGCCCTATTTTTATATCTCAATCCCTTTGTTACAAATACGACATTAGAGATGATATTCAATTATTGATACTTGCTCGCGAATTTGGCACCAACAGCGGACCAATTGATGCAGTTGGGATTGATCATGAGGGACAACTGTACCTAGTTGAAACCAAACTCTACAAAAATCCTGATAAACGCACAGTGGTGGCTCAAGTTTTAGATTACGGAGCATCGTTGTGGCGAGCTCTGACTAATTTTGATGACTTTCTACTCCAACTCAATACTCATGTTCAAAAAAAGTTCGGCGTTTCAGCCACAGAGAAAATTCAAGATTATTTCACACTCAATGACGATCAACTTCAGAATGTATTAGAACAAATGAAGATCAATTTAGATGAAGGCAACTTCAAATTTGTAGTCCTCATGGACAGTATTGAGGATCGCCTCAAAGATCTGATTGTTTATATGAATCAAAACAGTAAATTTGATATTTATGGTGTAGAACTTGAGTACTATCAACATGAAAATTTCGAAATATTAATTCCCAAATTATATGGAGCTCAAGTTAAAAAAGACGTAAATACTAAGAAAGCTGATAACACTTTTATTGGTAATGATGAATTTATCTCTGCTTTCTCACAAATTGGTTTGAACAAAGAAATCAACTCAATAATTACCACTATGAATCAAATGCAGGCAAACCCATCTCAGACAGTAAATTGGGAAGCTCGAAGAACTCCAAAGAATATAAGCTTTACCCTAAAGTTACCTCAGAAAACCAAACAGTCACTAACTATTAGTTGTTCTATAAATGGAGGTAAACCTAGTAAAACACTAGATTTTTGGCTTTATGATAAAGAAATTGAACAGAAAACTTTGGAAAGTGTTAAAGATATACTTAAGACTAATGTTCAACCTCTGCAATCGACATCACAATATGGCGTGGTTGTGAAATGGTCAGTGAAAGACTTCTCACAAGATTCATTTATTACATTCTGCAAAGATCTTTCTTCAAGAATTTCCTCATAAACTGCTGCTAGACTTCTAAAGCCTTCGCGGTACTTTGTGTCCTTGATGAAAGAAACAATACCAGATCAAGAACTTCAAAAAATAGTTGATATTTTAGATCAAACTGTACTAGCTTTAAAGTTTTATATTGGAACTAAAAAGCCAAAATATTTTAACGAATTTAAATGGGCAATTAAACGACTCCATCAGCTACTAATAGTGAAAGGAGACTCAAATGGCAGATCTTAAGTACTGCCTATATGCCCGCAAATCTTCGGAGTCTGATGAGCGACAAACCATGTCGATAGATTCTCAACTTAAAGAAATGCTCACATTAGCAGAGCGTGAAGAAATTAATATAATTGAGACTAAAAGAGAAAGTCATTCAGCCAAAGCATCTGGAGCAAGACCAGTATTCGTAGAAATTCTCAAGGAGATCAGAGAAGAAAAATATAATGCGATCTTAACTTGGGCACCAGATCGCTTGAGTCGTAATGCTGGAGATTTAGGATCATTAGTAGATTTGATGGATCAAGGAAAACTTCTAAAAATTCAAACCTACTCACAAAGTTTTTCTAACAGTCCTAATGAAAAGTTTCTTCTCATGATTCTTTGCTCGCAGGCAAAATTAGAAAATGATAATAGAGGCGTAAATGTAAAACGAGGACTCAAAGCCAAATGTCAGATGGGAATAAGGCCAGGAGTAGCTCCTCTCGGATATTTAAATATCATAAACAATAATCGTATTAGTGAAGTTATTCCTGATCGGGAGAGAGATTGGGTGGTCAAAGAAATGTATAAGCGAGTAGCTGAGAAAGGTCATAGTGGTAGAACTATCCAAAAATGGCTTAAGAAAATTGGCTTTAAAACTAAAAATGATAAGTTACTAGCTTTAAGCAAAATATACTCTACACTTAAAAATCCATTCTACTATGGAGAATTTCAATACGGAGATGATTGGTATAAAGGAATTCATGAGCCATTAGTAACCAAACAGCTTTGGGATAAAGTTCAGCAACAATTACAAACACCACCTAAAAATTGGCATAAAAATAAGTTTCCCTTCAAAACTTTGTGCATCTGTGGATCATGCGGAGGTGGAGTCACTGCTGAGGAAAGATATAAAAAGCTAAAGTATGGAGGAAGCAATAAACATATTTATTACCACTGTGCCAGATCAGTGGACTATGAGTGCGATGAACCATATATTACTGAAGCAGATTTAATTAAACAATTACTCGCTCATATAAATGCTGGGAATGTAAAAATTAACAAAACTAAAATAGCTAAAAAACTAAGAGCAGATATTGAGAGATTCCACAAACTCAGATCGGAAGTATTACATCAAGAATATTTATCAGGCAATTTGGGAGAAATTGAAAACTCAGCAGTTAAATCCAACGATGATGAAATGCAAATCAATTATCTAAAGCATGTACTTAAAACTGGAAGTGCAGATGATAGACAAGAGGCGTTGGGAATGATTAGGACTAAATTTACTCTCTCAAATAAAGAACTTAAATTAGATTAATAGATCAATTAATCCAGATATTTATGTCAACTTTTTTCTTAGTAATTTGTTCGAAATAACTTGCCCCAATAGCTATTCCAACAGAGGTAAGATTTAAATGTTGTAAAGGAGATTCATCCCAAATTTTCATTAATAGCTTCCCAACATCCTCAGTTTTCAACTGAGCTTTAGTATCTGCCATATTTTTTACTTGTCCGTTATAAATTCCCACAATTTTGTTAATTAGTTTTTCGTCTATCTTCTCCTTATCGAGAAAATCTTTTAAATCGGAAGCATTTCTAAAAGGCAAGTAATATTTGTCACCTTCTTTTTTAAAAAATTTGCTTAATATACTAGTTGATAAATTCAACTCTTCTATTTTTGTCGATTCAATCTTGGCAAAAAATAAGAAAGCATATTGCTTTCTAAACGTTTGAAATACATCCCAACTTCCAATTCCAAGACTCCCACAGCCGGCATATTCTATATGCTGAAATTCAGTGTTTGTGTTTTTAAAGTTTAAAAATGGTTTGATATCATGATTCAAATATGAAATAAACTCTTTCCAATCAGTAAATCCACTATACGATGTGTACCTAAGTAAGTAGCACAATGTTATTATTTTAAGCTGATCTACAGTTAACTTATTTACAGTTGAGATTGCTTCATTATAAACAACATTTTTTAGATCCTCTTTTCCATGACTGTCATTTTTAATGCGCTTAATAACTAAATCAGCAAGTAAAGATCGAAGGTCTTGATCTTTTTTCCTGCCACTTATAGTTGCTGCTTCTAACAATGCAAGCTGAGTATCTGGCTCAGCAAGTTTTGCAGTTTCTTCAGGAGGCAACTTGTTTATTTCTTTTAAAAGTTTTGATTTAAACTCAATTTGACGTTGGTTATAAACTGCGATCGCCACATCTTTAACCTTCAACATTTTTTGATCAACAACTGCGTCGACAATTTTCATTGTTTCTGATGCTGTCATGCCAACATGGACATTTTGTTGTCCTATTTGATTACTAACTTTGTTAGCCTGATTTGAAAATGTATTTTTTTCAGTTTTTTTAAAAGAGGGGGAGTTATGCTTACTAAAATCTAAAATAATTTTAATTTTTTCTATAAATGATTGAAAAAAGAATGGTTCATCTTAACTAATTATATATTAATGATGCTTTATAACCCACAGGAATGCTTTCTACAGGCCGTTGAACCGAAAAATGTTCAAATCAAGGGAATTTAGCAAGCCCCATCAACCCATTCAGCAGTAATAGACGGGTCTGTCAGAACTTTTCAGTTGTTGCGGAGGTGGAGGGATTCGAACCCACGAAGCCGTAAGGCTCTGGTTTTCAAAACCAGTGCAATTGACCACTATGCGACACCTCCTTAGAAATAATATTTTACCATTCTTTGCTCTTCCATATTAGTCCAAGCTTGATGTATAGTAAAAATGATGAATCCTGCTACCCAAAATACTGCCAAACCCATGAGTTCTGCTGATTACTTGGCACAACTGCGCGCCAGACGTCAGACTACTCCACCGCCAAAAAGAGATCCAAACACAGAACCAAAAACTCAAAAAAAGAAAAAAGAAGAAAATCTTTTCCCCGGAGTACCCAAACCTCGCCCAAAAAAAACAATTGTCACTTGGACTGCTCCAAGCAGGCCTTTTAAAAAACGAGACCGTCAGTACTACACTACAGTGATATTGATTGTATTTCTAATTAGCTTAATCTTATTTTTTGCTGGTCAGTTTTTGCCTATTGCCGTGGTAATTTCTGTTGGTTTTTTAGCTTATGTCCTAGCCAGTGTTCCTCCACATGATGTTAAAATTGAGCTAACTACTTATGGCATAGAGGTTGAAGAATTGCTTTATTATTGGGAAGAAATGGGTAG
>JAHJBU010000121.1 GCA_018813375.1 Patescibacteria group bacterium | reverse complement strand
TTATACTTTTACAACAGGCACTGGCGGCGAAGATAATGGAATAGCAATATTTGATGGTTCAACTCCTGGTCAAATAGTCAAACTTGCTCAAGCAGGATACTCATATTATGTAAAAGTAACCGGTGATGGAAAAGAAGGCCAGCAATCCAACATCACTGTTCTTGCGGATGTGGCGGCCAATCTTGAAACAGTATCGGGCACTCCGCAATCAGCAACAGTGGCAACAAGTTTAACTAATCCATTTAAAGTCAAAGTAACAGACATTTACAACAACCCGGTAGCAAGCACCTCTGTAACATTCGCGACTTCAACAACTCCTGCTAATTTAACAATTCAGCCATACTTTTCTGCAACAACAACCATCACCAATGCTTCCGGAACAGCTGAAACAACATTTACTCTTGGAGACAAAATAGGAGCATACACTGTTACAGCAAGTTCGGCTGGTTTAACCGGTTCTCCTCAGACATTTACAGCAACAGCAACGGCCGATGTTCCTGACAGTTTAATAATCACGCCAACGGCTGGCTCAGCAACAACAACTGTTTCAGCGGACATTGCAACGACAACTATTACAGCAACAGTCTATGACCAATATGATAATGTAGTTAATGGAACACAGGTTAATTATGGTATCAATGATTATGGCATTGCAAACACTGGAACAGGCGAGAACATCCCAACGCCTGGCATCACAAACGCAAGTGGAACAAGCCAAGTTGTATTCACAACTTCTCACACAGCAGGAGACAATTACACAATCACTGCTGATACAACGCTTGGCTCGGCAAGTTCAACAAGCGGAGTGATTGAGGTGGATAATGGAATAGCGCATCATTATAATATTGATACAACTATATCTGGACAAATAGCAGGCATTCCATTTAGCGCGCAAGTAAGTGTTAGAGACGTTTATGAAAACTTGGTTGATAATTTTGCTGGAACCTCTACCATATCTATCGCAAGTTCCACAAGCGCCGCGCCTGGAATCGCGCCTGATGGGACTGTTCCTGTTTATCCTGTTAGCCATACTTGGAATGGCGCTGAATATGTTTATGAATTTACAGGGATTACTTTATACAAAGCTGAAACCAATCGTAAAATAGCTGTTAATGATTCTGGCAGTTTAATTTCAGATGATTCTAATAATTTTAATATTTCATTTGCCACAGGAACAGCTTATTTAGTAACTCCAAACACTGCGCAAAATATTAGAGCTGGATATTCGCAAGCAATCACAGGTCGGTTAGTTGATGATTATGAAAATGAAGTTAAAACATCTGGAGTAAGTGTTGATTTAAGTGTTACAAACGCAAGCGGTACTCCTGGGATTATCACGCCAGCATCAGCTACGACTGATAGCAATGGACGAATTGGAATTAGTCCGGCAATTAACTATGCTGTTTCAACCACAACCGGACATTCAGCAACTATTACTCTAAATTCTGCCGCGCCATTAGCAAGCGGAACATCCTCGGTAATTACAACCATTCCGGGTGATATTGATCATTTTGGCTTAACTGATTATCCATTAACAGTTGTGGCTGGTGATCTATTTAGCATTACAGCAACAGCTTATGATGCTTATGATAATATTAAAACTGATTATGACGGCGGAGTATGGTTTACCTCTACCGATGGAGAGCCTTACCCTGCTGTTTTGCCTTGCAGCGAAACTTCAAAATATATTTTTGATCCATCAGAAAACGGAACGCATATTTTCGCGAATAATTTTGCTTTAAAAAATATTGTTACGCATAGAATTCAAATTCATTACAATCCTGAAGGCGGGGAAACAGGCGACATTACAGTTATTCCAGATACTGCTGTTAAATTGTTTATTCTTGACCCGGCATTTTCTTCGCAAGCAGGAACTTCTACTACAAGGACGTTAAGTATCTTGGACGAGTTTGACAATCCCGCGACCTCCACTGCTCCAGTTACAGCAAATCTTTCTTCTGACTCAGCCGGGACTTATCATTTTTACCAAACAGGAACAACCAATATTATTACTTCTATTGATATTCCTGTCGGAGCGACTTCAACAACGGTTGATTATTATGATGAAAAAACAGGAACTCCTATTATTACCGCGCAAGACAATGCTGCTGTCCTAACTTCAGATACACAGCAAGAAACAATTACTCCTGCCGGGCTTGGTTCATTTGATATTACTAATGAACCAGCAAGCGTAATAGCGGGTCAGGCATTTGGTTTAACTGTTACCGCTTATGATTTGTTTGGAAACTTAAAAACAAATTACGCTGGA
>JAHJBU010000034.1 GCA_018813375.1 Patescibacteria group bacterium | reverse complement strand
CAAAAAATATTTTTGTAATTATAAAGTCGCTTCGTTTAATGTCTTTTTTATTTCGAGATTACTGACAAAATTAGCAATATCAGAAATTCTTATCTCTAAACCATCCTTTTTGATAAAGTTGAAATAGCATTCGGTTAAACATTCAATATCAGGATTTCCGCCAGAAGCAAAACTTGTTGGCAAATCCTCGTCATCTGACACAAAGTTTGGTTTTACTACAACATTTGGTACTTTGACCATTTTTTCTAAAAAACTGATTATTAAAATAAAAATAAGAGCAAAGTGAATATTTTCTTTTCAATTCTTTATTTTTTCGCACGACCCTTTTTCTTTTAAAAGGAATTGAAAATTGTTTTGCTTTGATGTCTTGATACCAAGACGGCGGAAACGCTTCGCTACGGCTCGGGCGTGGCGGAATTCCTCCTCTCCCATCCTCCTTCCGCCTCGCCCTTGCTTGGGCTGGCCTTTTTTTCGGCGGAATTTAAGGCTGTGCCAATTTCATTGGCGCACCACCCAAATTTACGAAATCAAATACTCCTCAAGTTTCTCAAGAATATTATCAACAGTCAATTGGTCTTTTGGCGAACACCCGACAATATGGTTGATGTATTTATCCTTTTTCAACTCCGTCAAAATATTTGCGCTCTGATTTCCTTTGCCAGAATGATGATAAATTTGCCCCGTGATAATCACATTATATTTTGTTTGTCCTTTTTTTAATCCACTCAAAACATCGCTGTTTCTGATTTTGGAATTGCCAATAAACACAATATCCCAATCGGTCGCTTTCAATCCGTATTTTGCAAAAAATC
Organism: Patescibacteria group bacterium; assembly: GCA_018813375.1. Lineage (GTDB taxonomy): Bacteria > Patescibacteriota > Microgenomatia > UBA1400 > PJMF01 > JABBGTR01. The sequence continues at coordinate 1,618 of JAHJBU010000034.1, read as the reverse complement.
CTCTTAATTTCTCCCTGATTAAATCTTCGTCAACTACTTCACCCAAAACGCAAATATTGAAAGGCGTAGAAATTTTTACCCCTTCTATTTTTTCTTTTGCCCCGACCTTTGGCTGATAGACTAGAGCTTCTTTCAAACTACCGATTGTGGTTTCCGCATTTTGTAAATCAATTTTCAATATTTCGTTTTCAAGTTTTTTATCGTCAAAATTTTTGATTGCTTTTGATAATTCGCCTTCATACAATTCAAGTAATTCCTGATCTTCTTTTGATTTTTCCGTTTGCTTTTCAGAAACAACTTTGCGACTTTGTGTATATCTGACTAAATTTTCTTCAAATTGGGATTTAAAACTATCAAGATTTTGATTTTTTAGAGCGGTAAAAAACTTGTAATAATCAGAAGGTGAAATAATATAAAAATACAAATTTTCTTTACCTTTATGTTTCTTCTGAAATTCTCTGCCAGCGTTAAGCTTGTATAGGTTTTCATTTTTGAAATCTCGATCATCTTTTATTTCAACAACGAGAGTGTCCTTTTTTGTTTTTATAACAAAATCAGGATAAAAAGCGTAGTAACTTCCATGACTATTGCCGTTTTTCTTGTAGGCAATTCCAAAATATTTACTTTCTGATACACCATTTTTAAACCACCACAAAACATCGTTATCAGTTTTTTCTAATTCATCAATAAAAACTTTTTCCGGCTTGGACCATTGTTGTTTTCCGTTTTTGTCCCTTTTTACAAAGTAGGGTTTGAGAACAGATTTTTTGACTGCTTTAATTTCATCAAAGTTTTCAAAAATGCTGATTATTTCCGGCACTTGCCAATTTTTATTTGAGATAACCTTGTCCGCCTTTTCCGGTAATGATTTATATTTGCCCTTTGCCACTTCAATAAGCTCTGTAAATTCACCCTTATTGACTGGATTTAATACAATTGTGGATATTTCGTCCTCATTATCAATTCCAAAAGATTTTTTAAAAAATGAGCGTAAACTTGATTTGATAATTTCGGTAGGACGACCGCCACCAGTAAAAGGAAAGGTAAGTGATTTTATAAATGCTGTGTATTCGGCACATACTTCCTCTCTATCTCGTACAATTGCACCCTTTTTCTGAAAATCAACCGCTTGCTTTTTGTCTATTTCGGTAATTTTCCCCTCAAAACCTATATCTTTTTTGAAAATAATCTTGCCAATGTTTATTTTCTTTTCCTTAAATTTCAGCTCATTTCCAGCTTGAAATAAACAATCCTTAAATTCGCCAGATAATCTAAACAACTCTCGTTTTCTTCTGACAAATTCGCTTGGCAAGTAAATATCTTTATAAATAGTATTGTCCCGCACCATTTGATCCTTGCTGACATAGTCCTTTGCTAAATCATCAACAATTTCAAAATTATCCGAAGCCGTATAAACATAACCCATATTCAAGGTGGAATAATTCTCGTAATGTTTCTGCTCGGGCATACGCATAATGCGCCCGAGAGTTTGAATATTGAAAACATAATTTTCGGCATTCCATTCTCGTTGAAGCAACAAAATACTTGCACGCGGGCAATCCCAGCCCTGTACGATTGCTTCTTTAAATATTAAAACATCAACCTCGCTGTCGTGATT
>JAHJBU010000120.1 GCA_018813375.1 Patescibacteria group bacterium | reverse complement strand
TTCTTACAAAATCACCCCGATTACGTCCTAGTTGGTTCTCAAGCCGATATCATTGATGAATATAACCAAATCATTGGTGAGAAAAAATTTCCTATCGCTCATGACAATATCTATGAGCAATACGGCACTATTCACCCCATCTTGCACCCAGCTATCATGGTCAGACGTTCCATGCTCCCTCACAAGAACAAACTCTGGGCCAATCAAGCTGAACCAAATGATGACTACTTTACCTTAATCAACTTAATTAAACATGGAAAATTTCATAACCTACCCCAAAAACTAATGCAGTACCGGATGCACGCTGACAACAAATCATTAAATGGAGTCAATGAAAAATTCATTAATACTTTAAAGATCAGAGCTCATGCAGTTAAAAACGGCTATCCCTTAACTGCCAAAATGATTTTAACTTCACTCTTCCAAGCTATGGTAGTTTTACCCTTACCCGGTTGGCTAGTAGTAGGGACTTTCCTTTGGATCAAAGGCATGAAACCTTTTGACCAAGCCTTCCCTTGGGTAGCTACTTTTAAACAAAAAATCACCCAGATCACCAAGCTTCAGCCTCGCTGGGACTATGCTTTTCCCTTAATCGTCCTGATTACTCTGCGCACCTTGATTAAAAAGACTCACTAAACACGAGAGTTTCTAGTATCATGTAGTTATGCCTGCTTTCAAGAGATTTTTTCAAAATCACTGGCCTGTTATTTTATTAAGCTTTATTTCATTGATGCTATTTCTGGCCAACTATGTTCCAGATCATTTTCTCTTGGGTTGGGATAACACCGTCCCTGAACTCAACTTATCACTTAACCTCAAACGTACTCTTTATGGAGTTTGGCAAGAATATCGAGGCCTAGGCACCTTAGATGGGATGGCTCACACCGCCAACATCGGCCACTGGCTATATGTGGGTTTACTTTCATTGATCTTACCCACACACATGATTCGCTATATTTTTATTATTCTAGCCCACTTGTGTGGAGGCATCGGAGTTTACTACTTACTTAAAACTGAGATCTTACCTTCACTAATTAAGAAAACTACAGCAAGTTTTCAGGTTTTAAATTTAATCAGCTTATCAAGCGCACTCCTTTATCAATTCAACTTCATGACCATCCAGATGTTCTATGCGCCGCTAGAACTATTCGTGATTCATTTTGCAGTTTTACCTTGGGGAGTTTTAACATTGATCAGATATTTAAGATCTAAGAATGTTAAAGATCTGAGTTGGTTTTTCTTAGTAAATCTACTGGGTGTCTCTCAAGCTCATGTGCCAACCATTTTCATCCCTTATGCCACCATCTTAGGAATATTTTTACTGGTAAAATTACTGGCAAATTTCAAAAAAAATTGGCAAGCTGTGGCACTGGCTGGATTAATTTTATTTGCCAGCAATGCTTTTTGGGGTCTGCCTTATGTTTACTCAACAATGAATAAATCAGCAGAAATAGTTGCTGCCAAGCAAAATCGTCTGGGCACCAGTGGCACTTTTTATCGAAATCAAGCTTGGACAGATCTTGGATCAATCGCGACTTTTGGTGGCTTTAGACTAGATTATTCAGATTGGAATTTAACAGAAGAACAATTTGAACCTATTCTCAAACCCTGGATATCATTTTACAAATCTCCTAGCTTTACCTTATTATCTATTAGCATTACTCTACTGAGTCTAACTGGACTTTTAGTCCTCATTTACACCACAACTAAAAAGAAAAATTCTCAACACCTACCACTAATCCTCAGTTGGTTGTTTGCCCTGACAATGCTCGGGACCAATATCCCGCTACTTAAATCTTTTACCACTTGGCTCTCCGCCAACTTACCCCTCTTTGGCCAACTTTTTAGATTTACCTTTACTAAATTTTCAATTTCTTATGTATTTATCATCAGCATTTTAGTAGGAGTAGCTCTAAGTTGGTTGTTAAAACTTAAGATCCAACAGTACTTTGTTAACTCCATTCTAGTCATCTTCATGGGGGTAGTTATCTATCTAGCTCATCCTGCATTTAATGGTTTTTTCTTTTATCCTGCACTGCGCATCAAGCTTCCCAAACAGTATCAGCAACTCACCACTGATCTAAATCAAAACTTTGATCAAAGCCGTATCATGAGTTTTCCCATTCACTCACTTTGGGGATGGACTACTGGTACTCACAACTGGGGTTATCGAGGCTCAGGTTTTATCTGGCAGGCACTAGAGCTACCATTTATAGATCGCTCTTTTGATCCCTGGAGTAAATATAATGAAACTTTATTTTTGCAATCAAACTTAGCTTTGTATCGTCAGGATCAAGCTGCTTTCCTAAAAACTTTTGAAAAATATCACACTGATTTAATTTGGTATGACAACTCCATCTTTCATCCCGGAAATTATCCAGAAAATCTCTTTGCCACCGAAGCTCATCACTTTTTTGATCAAACTGGTCAAATAAACCTTATTCAGGATGAACTCCCACTCCAGCTTTATCAAATAGATGGTTCTCAACCTGGCAGATCAATCTTTGCTCCTCCCAAGGCCCAAGTTTTAGATCCAGATTATGCACATGAGTACACTTCATTTGATCAAGCATACTTATCTTATGGTGATTATATTTTTGGCAAAGACTATTCGCTCAGCTTTCCTTTCTCTTATCTGCAACAAGAGCAGGTCTTTACTCCTCAAATTACAAACAATCATCTGATTTTTACATTAAGTAACTTAGAAAATCAACAATTAGTCATTCCTAATTTAGCAAACTATCAATCTCAAATCATGTCCGTTATCACCGGATCTGTACAAAACAATCAAATAACACTGAAGATTCAAACTCAACTCCCCTACATTGCCAATCAAACTCAAGAGGTATATGTCCAAGAAATCAACCTCCCGTTTGAAACTATGTCTACTTTTATCATCCAGTTCAATCAAGGAAAAATCGAAATAAATCCCTATGAACTTACCGCTGACTCTCAAGTTATCACCTACTTATTTGCCACCACAGATAAAAATATTGAAGGCAAAGTAATTAATCAAAAGCAAGATCTGGTAGCTGATTTTAAACTACCAATTAAAGATTGGCTCGATAGTTTTGATCATCAAATTTCTCAAATAAATAATCAAGACAAAATTAAGATAAACGTTCCCTTGGGTTTAAATCGCGAATTTATTTTTTCTGACCACCCCCAACGAAATGAAAGCACTCATCTCAATTGTAGCCGCCCTCAACAAGGTACAGTCCAAAAAAGTGTTTTAGAATCTGGTGTTACCTACTTGGCTCAAAACAAAGGCATTTTTTGTGATACCAGATATTTTTCTGAGTTAAAAAGTGAGTTTCAGTATCTATTTCATTGGCAAGGAGAGGTTTTATCAGGAGCAGGAGTCAGAGGATTTTTACTTAATCCTCACACCAAACGTTTTGATCTAGATATTGGCGCTAATAAAGATTCTTTCAATCAATGGTATGGTGTTTATCCTTCAAAAAATTCTTATCAAGCAAAGGGTACTCAAGACTACTTTGGTTTCATTTTAAACGGCGAATCATATGGTAAAGATAAAAATCAAGTGTCGCTTCAAGCTTTAGAGTTTTACACTCTTCCACTTAATTGGCTCACAAGTATTCATACGAATAATCAGAATCAGCTAATTTTTAAAACAGAATTAATCAAAACTAAAAAAATAAATACCGTCCTTTATCAAGTTAAAGCTAAAATTAATTCAGAAACTGGATTGATTGTACTACCACAAGCTTATGACCAAGGTTGGATCGCTTTCAAGCCTTTTGGTAAAAATTTTAAACATCTTAAATTTAACGGCTGGGCAAACGCTTGGGAAATTCCAGCTGGAGAACATGAAATTATCATTTTTTACTGGCCGCAGTTACTAGTTTTTGGCGGTTATGGTGTATTAATTGGGACGAGCATCTACCTAATAATTGCTACCGCTAAAAAAAATAAACAACATCATAAGTACTCTAAAATCAAACATAAAACTAAACACTACCTTCGAGGTAAGTAGCCAATTCTCTCTCTTCCTACACTTCGTGTAATCATGGTGTGCTTTACTGTATTTATTACTATTTTATTTGAAAGGTAACCTATGACAACTATGTCAGGATTATGGTATAATTATGACACCATGATCAAACAACTCATCTCATTACAAAATTTTACTAGTGTTCAAGAAGTTCAGAGTGGAATTTCTAAACTTTTTAAAAAAGCTAAAAAAAACTCTCAATTTTATACAGTCTTGCGTAATCAAGAACCATTGGGAGTACTCATTCCTCAAAAACTCTGGGAAGATTTTATTGAAGATATTGAAGCTATACAAAGCCCTAATTATCTAGAACAAATAGCAAAATCTAGAGCTCAAAAAACCTTAATAAGCAGTGAAGAAATCGAGAAAGAGTTGAGTGATGATATCTAAAACAAACTTTTCTCAATATTTCTTTACACCAAACTCAAAAAAACAATTCGACAAATTACCACAAGAAACAAAAAAAAGAATTCATAAAAAACTTAAGTATTATTGCGAGTCAAAAAATCCAGCTTATTTTGCCAGAACTCTGAGTAATTCAAAACTTGGTCAGTATAGATTTCGAATTGGTGAGTATCGAATAATTTTTGATTTCAGAGATAAAACAAAACTTGTTATCTTAAAAATAGGTCACCGACGAGAAATATATCGTTAAATGAATAAAATCATCATTAACGAAGTCTACCCCGCGCCCAGTGAGGGCTCAGAATGGATTGAACTTTTTAATCCTACCGCCGAAACTATTGTTTTAGAAAACTGGACAGTTTTTGATCAACTCAGCTCCCCTACATGCATTTTTACCTTTACCACACAAGAAATTAAACCAAATAAATTTTTGGTGATAGAACTACCTAGCGCCAAGCTAAATAACTCTGCTGATGGAGTGACTTTAAAAAACTCCCTAGGAGAAATAATCAACGAGATGCAATTTAGCAGCTCTGAAGCTGGGATGAGTTGGTCCAGAAACCAAACTGGAGAATTTGAATTAACTCAACCCTCTAAAGGAGCAGTTAACATATTTCCTAGCCCTTCTCCTAGTCCTTCTCCACAACCATCATCTAGTCCCTCGCCTAGCCCCACGCCTTCACCTTCTAGCCCCAGCACATCGCCATCTCCTAGCCCAAGTGCTTCACCAGAAACTAACCAGACAACCAATGAACAAACAAACTCAAATCAGACTCAATCACCATCTACCTCGCCTCAACCAAACCCATCCCCACCAACCAAACCCAGTCTGCATTACTCACTCCAGCAAATCTATCTAGGTAGCAACTCAGCTACAATCCAGCTCCCTCCTCCTACCCAGATTTTTACTCACCACGAGCCACCTTTGCTAGCCATCCTTGGTGTTATACTAGGAGGATTATTGCTGTTCTTAGCCAACAGCTGGATTATTTATGAAAAATTTTGGAAAAATAAAAATAACTCTTAGTGCCTACTTACCTCCTATAATCTGGGCGGGATTAATCTTTTTTCTCTCAAACCAAAGCAAGCTACCTTCTGCACCTCAACCATTGCTGGATCTAGTTTTTAAACAAACTGCCCATGTGGTGGTTTATGCAGTCTTATATTTTTTAATTTGGCGGGCCATTAACATTACAGCAACAAACAAACTCACTCGATTTAAGCTAATAGCATTACCGCTTATCATAACTCTTATTTATGCTCTCACTGATGAGTTTCACCAATCCTTCATCCCAGGCAGAGAAGCAACTTGGATAGATATTGCATTTGACATGCTGGGAGCTAGTATTTCACACTACTTGACACATCGGCAAAAAGAGATACACTCAGGTTCACATCTATATACTAAATAATAATTTATTTTCCTTTAGAAAGGATCACATGACTAAATCTCAGTTAATTGATATCGTAGCTAAAAAAGCTCATCTTACTAAAAAAGCCGCCAAAGACTCGGTTGAAGCTTTATTTGATGAAATGATTCGTGCTCTTAAAAAAGGAGAAAAAATAGTTATTTCGGGATTTGGCACTTTTTATATCAGCCATGTATCTGATAAGGAAGTTGTTCCTTTTGGTAAAGAAAAAAGTCGCCAAACTATTAAAGCCCACAACGTTGTTAACTTCCGTGTAGGCAAGCCACTTAAAAAAACGGTTTGGTAATAAAATCAACAATTTTTCTTGAAATTTGACCCCCGCTCAAGGTGAGTGGTTTCGTTTACAATAGAGCTAGTGAAAAAATCAATTGAATTAATCAAGCGCTCTTATATTAGATCACTGGCTTTTCGTAGTGAAATTATATTGTGGCTGTTTTTACACACTATCCCACTAGTTACCATTTTTGCCATCTGGAACAGCATCTACATTGGTCAAAATGAAATTAAGGGCTATTCTTTAGCAATGATTTTACAGTATTATTTCTTGACCACTGTAATTGATGGTTTTACCAGCACTCACTTTGAAAGCAGGAGAGTCAAAGAAATACGAGAAGGTAAAATTGATTTTTTCTTAATCAGACCCCTGAGCTATCTTAAAGAATTACTCCTAAGAGATATGGGAGGCAAAGTACTTTACCTTACTTTAGCTTTACCATTTTTTTTAGGAATATTTTTTATCATTAGCCATAATACCAACGCCAGTTTTCCTAGTGCCTCTCCTTCACAGTGGCTTATCTTTATTGGCTTGCTAGCAACAGGCTACTTAATTGAATTTCTAGTAGCCACAATTGTAGTAATGTCAGGGTTTTGGCTAGAGAATGCAGAAGGAGGAGAACATTTTAAATGGATCTTACTTAGCTTATTTAGTGGCTGGATGATCCCCATTCCTTTAATGCCAGCTTGGTTACAAAAAATCGTTAATTTTCTACCTTTAAAATACGTCTATGCCAAACCTATTGGAGTTATTCAGGGCACAGAGAGTTTATTTATACATGACATACTATATATAATAGCTTTCCTAGTTTTTCTATGGCTAATTGTTAAAATCCTATGGCATAAAAGTATATATAAATATTCATCTCATGGAGGCTAAAATAGTCTAAAAATGTTTAATTTTAGATTTAAAACTTACTGGCAGCTTTTTTGGAAATTTCGCAAAATCCATCTAATGCGCGCATTGGAATACCGAGGAGATTTTTATTTTTGGACTTTTATTTCTACCATCTGGACCTTATTTAACCTTTTTTTCTTTGACTTACTTACTCAAACTGGATCCATTGGTGGCTGGAACCGCCATGAAATTTTAGTTTTAATCGGTGTTTTTACGATTATCGATGCTTTTACTTGGTCAATTTTTTATCACAACATGAAAGACTACACCTCGGCGGTATTCTCTGGAGAACTCAATCAATATCTTGTCAAACCTATTAATATTCAATTTTTACTTATGACTCACTCTAATAGTTTTAATAATCTACCGCGCTTAATAATTGGCGCAGTAGTTATAATTAAATCTCTTTCAGCACTTAATTATCAACCCTCGCTTTTACAAATCTTAGCTTTTTTGGGCCTTCTGGCTTTAGCTTGTCTGTTTATTTATTTTATTTGGTTTATTCTTGCTACTCTTTCTTTTTGGTTTGAAAGATTAGACAACATTAACGAGATCATTCCTAGCTTGCGCCGTATTTGGCAGGTCCCACGATCTGTTTATACTGGGGTTGCGTCATTGCTACTGACTGTCATCTTTCCCATCGGGCTAGCAACCTCTATCCCAACAGAAGTGCTACTGGGGAAAATTTCTACAAGCTGGACCGCCTACTTTGTCGTCATCACTTTAATTAGTTTTATTTTCTCTCAAATCTTTTTTAAGATTTCCATTAGAAAATATGCTGGGGCGGGGAATTAAGGTACAATAATCATTATGTTTCAACAACCAATCATCAAAGTACAAAACCTAAAGCGTCACTTTAAGGTCTATAAAAAACAGCCTGGCTTAATGGGCTCAATCAAATCTCTTTTTAAAAGAAAGTACGAAACTGTCAAAGCTGTTGATGATATCTCTTTTGAGATCAAGCAAGGAGAAATAGTTGGGTTTATTGGCCAAAACGGTGCCGGAAAAACCACTACCCTGAAGGTTCTCTCAGGACTTTTATATCCAACTGCAGGCGCAGTTAGTGTTTTGGGTTTTAATCCCTGGGACAGAAAGAGCAAATTTCAAAAGCAGTTTGCTTTAGTCATGGGTCAAAAAAATCAACTTTGGTGGGATCTACCTGCCATGGAGACTTTTTTACTTAATAAAGCTATTTATGAGGTTCCCGATGAACAGTTTGAAAAAACTTTGAATAAACTAGTTGATCTACTTAAAGTTAGTGAGATTCTTAATATCCAAGTCCGCAAGCTCTCCTTGGGTCAAAGAATGAAATGTGAATTAATAGCAGCACTACTTCATAACCCCAAAGTCTTATTTTTAGACGAACCAACTATTGGGCTAGATGTAGTCATGCAAAAAAACTTACGTGATTTTATTAAAGCCTACAATAAAGAATTTAAAGCTACTGTTATTTTGACAAGTCATTACATGAATGATGTTAAAGAACTATGCGAACGCGCTATTGTTATTGATAAGGGCAAACTCATCTTTGATGGCAAACTACAAGATATAATTAATAAATATGCACGTAATAAAATTTTGTCACTAGTATTCTCCAAAGAAGTTGTAAAAAAAGATTTAAAAAAATTTGGCGAAATTAAAGAATTTAGTCAAGATAACTCTTCTTATACTGCTACAATTCTAGTTTCTCGTAAAAAAGCTGCTTTGGTAGCCAGTGACTTATTAAAAGAACTACCAATAGAAGACCTTAATATTGAAGAGCCTCCTATTGAAGCTATCATTCGGGAAGTTTTCCAAAGCGGTAATGTATAAGTATTGGCTAATTGCTCAATTATTCTGGCAAGATAGTCTAGTTTATAGAGCTAGCTTTTTAATGTGGAGATTAAGAAGCTTCACTTCTACTCTTATATCTCTATCGGTTTGGAGTGCAATTTATCAACACCAAAGCCAAGTTTTCAACTACTCACAGCCAGCCATGCTAAGCTATATCTTTCTGACTGCAATTCTTCACAGCTTAATTTTATCAACCTCCCTACATTCTTTAGCCAATGAAATCTATTCTGGACAGATCAGTTTTAATCTCCTTAAGCCTATTAATTTTATGGGAATGTTAATTAGCCAAGAGCTAGCAGATAAAGCCATAAATATTATTTTTGCTATTGGAGAAATTAATTTGCTGTATTTAATTTTTAAACCTAGTTTTATTTTACCTCCATCTAACACAATCTTAATTTTTATTTTTTGGGTAGCTTTAGGAATAATAATTCACTTTATCATTAATCTCTTATTTGGCACCATTGGTTTTTGGAGCCCTGATTCTTGGGGACCAAAGTTTTTATTTTTTATGCTAATAGAATTTACTGCTGGTAAACTCTATCCTCTTGATATTTTGCCCCAGATAATTCAAAAAATTATTTCAAAAGTGGTGATATGAAAATGGCATTATTTGATCAAAACAAAGCTTTACCTGTATCTGAAGTGATAGAACTAAGAAAACAAGGTTTAACTGACGACATTATTGCAGACGAACTTTCTAGAAAAGGTTACTCTCAACAACAAGTAGGCCAATCAATCTCACAAGCTGATTTTTCTGCAGATTCTTCAAGTCAGCCGCAGATGTCTTATGGTTCTACGGATTTTCCGATGCCTGGTGCAGCAGGAACAACATCAGAAATGCCGGCCCAATCTGGTGAAATGGGAAATATCTATGAAAGAATAGAAGAGATAACAGAAAGTATGATTGACGATAAGTGGGACGAACTTATTGCAGAAGTAAAAAAGATAGTAGAATGGAAAGATAAATTTGAAGAGAAACAGGTTAAGATAACAAATGACGTTGAAAAACTAAAAGAAGATTTTATGATTCTGCATAAAGGAGTTTTAGGTAAATTGGAAGATTATGATGCAAGGATGCAGGATGTCGGAACAGAACTAAAAGCTGTTGGGAAAGTTTTTAAAGATGTGATTCCTGAATTTGTAGATAATGTTAAAGAGTTGTCTTCTGTGACAAAAGGATTAAAAGAGAAAAAAGAATAAAAGTATTATCATAAAATTATTATTTCTTTTATCCTTAACTTTTTGATAATTTAATCTCTTAATTAATGTTTAATTTTTTATGTTTTCCAGTTAACCGCTTAATAAAGCTACTGTAAAGATAACAATCCCAAACATTACAATTAAACCTAAAACTTTAGGGTTAAATAAAGTAGCAAAGATATTCTGCTCAAAATTTTGCGATGATACTTCTCCATCTCCTGCCGGTACTTCGCCTGCCTGTGCTGACTGCTCTAACAATGACTGGCCCATGACTTTTCCTGCAGCTGCAACCACAATAAGAATGCCCACTCCAACTAAGATCCATTGTATAGTTTTATCCTGGTAAGCTTCTGTTCCTTTAGCTCCGAACACCATAAACAAGAGAAGCATCAGCAGGAAAAAAATTATGGCAATAGTGAACCAAGGAATCATGAAATTTATTAAGTCAATAACTGTCCTTGATAATAGAACCATAAAAGCTGCCATACTGGCAATCAAAGCATTTATACCTAAAGAATCACCAATTACTTTGGTCTTTTGTAATATAGCAAACATAAAGGCCCAGACTAAGACAACCGGAAAAATAAAATCAAAGGACTGAATCAACCCTATGTCTAATATTGTAGCCATTTTTATCTATTTTTTCCCGATATCTTCAAGGAATCCCCCTACACCTTTCCAAACATCTTTGATAGTATTACCCATAGATCCTTTTCCAGGTTCTTTAGTGATGAACCAAACTATCAAGCCAAAGACAAGAATTATCAACATAAGTTCTGTAACATCTGAAGTCCACCAATAGAAAACATCATAAGGAGCCGCCCAGAGATTAAGTGAAGAACCAAAAATATAAATTACAAAACCTACAGCAGTCAAAGCGATTAGTGGTGATGCACTTTGTGAAAACCCTTTTCCAAAAATTCCTAACAACAGCAACAACATCATCGCTGCCACGGCAACAAGTGAAATGCTTGGTAACGAATCATTCATAACCTGAACAGGATCGTAACCCAAAGGATAAGTTCCAATCATATGCGGTATGACAAAGAGCAGACCCAATACCAAAGCTATTATAACTCGAAAATTTTTGTGATCTTTAAATAAAGGCATATTTGCTGTTACTGCATAAATTAAAGTAAACACCAATATAAATGGAAGTAAAAAATCTACTACTCCATATGATTGAAAATACTGTACTAAAGTTGAAAATCCAACTCCGACCATCTTATTAACCTCCTTTTTAGATAATAATCAATTATATCTTCTTAATATATTTAAATCATATCAGATCGGAAGAGCACACG
>JAHJBU010000033.1 GCA_018813375.1 Patescibacteria group bacterium | reverse complement strand
TTCCAAGCTCAAATTGATCAGTTACTGGTCACAAAACTTACGCGGCAACCAAAGTCTTTTGAGAAAATCTTGATTGCAATGAGTAGGGAGCCAATTGATGAAGGGGATGCAACAGCCAGCAACATCCGTCAGGCGATTTATCACAAACTTACCACAGATGTTAAGTTTTATAGTTTGGTTGAAAACTACTCCAAAGACAAGCTCAACAAAATTGGCTTAGGTGACGCCAAAAATCTTAACAACATCTATAACATAATTGACTCACTTTTATTTTTAATTGATGATCCAGAGCGATTTATTCAGGGCTTAACTGCCGATGAAATTAGAGAATATTTTAACATTGAAGAAAAACAGGTTGATATTGAGGCACTTAGAACAGCTCTATTATCTCTAGTGGCGCTTAGAAAATTTCATTATTTAATCGCCAGTGGCGGAATAAAACTCAAACCACTTTTTAGAGGTGAAAAAGGTCAGCAAACTCTTAAATCTAATCCCACTCATATCATCCAAGTTAGAGAGGTCATTAAAACCGCTGATCAACGAGGTATTAAGGAAGACTTAATAGTCGCTCTTAACGTCAATGAACAAAACATTCAAGAAAACAAAAAGCTTAGCTTAAGCCAAAGAAGACTTTTCCAATTACGACGCCGAGCCTGGGTTGAATTAGTTGCCCCACTTAACTACGATCAACAGCTTGCTCTTTATGAATTATATGGGGTATTTTTTGATATCAAAACGCTCCCCGTTCCAGAAACATTTATTTTTACTGAGCTAGTTGCACAATCCAACTTAGCTAATCAATATTACGACTTAGTTGATCGAGATGAAAGCTTGGTTGATCAAGATGAAAGCTTAGCTGATCAAGATGGAATGACCCAAGTCGCTCCTCAGTTTAGAAAAGCCTTTGCCAACCAACAAATCAGAAAAAAAATTGCAAATAATGCCTATAAGGCTTTGGGGGGGGCTATTGTTAAAGCTGTTCCTAAAGCTGCGGTAATAGAAAAAGCTCTCAAGGCAATGGGGTTGGGTAAAACAGTTGACGATCTTGAAGAAAAACTAGGTAAAGCAGCGGTTATAGCTGGAGCTGTTATTACCGCTGCGCTTGGAGGACTAATTGCTTTAATTAAACAAAGTTTATGGGGAGGGTTGATTGGAGGTGCGATAGGAGGTGTGGCTGGATTTGTTTTAGGCGCAGGCAACCCTCTTATATTTATCCAATCCGCCATGGTCGGCAGTGCAATTGGTAGCTCCATTGGAGCCTGGATCTCCAAAAGTGGCGGCGCAGGAAATGTTTTTAAAGGATTGTTTAATCAGGGAACTGCTCCAGCTTTGCAGACCACCTTAGGTGGAAGCGTAGGTGGTGGCGGACTTGCTTCTGCCATTCCCACAAGCTTTCCTATTGCAGCCATAGCCCCAACTGCAATTATTACTTCAACTGCTTTAACCGCAGTTGTAATTAGTCAGACTGCCAGCTCTAGCCTCCGCCCAGTTATGGAACCAGATATTATGACTGGTCAACAAAATATTTCTCAGTATGTTGACATTGATAAAAAAACCTCTATCTCTTACTTAGAAAACAACCAGCCAACCACAGTCACATACTCCATTACCATTACCCCAAAAAATTCCTATGTTATTGGAATGATACCTGACGAAACCAAAGACGTCTGGTCATATTTAGGTGATAATCCGCTTAATCTACCCGACCAAACCGAAAAAATTATTGAACAAATCGGCATAGAACCCATCACCTCGCCCATTATCATTTCTTATGCTGTTGAAATAAGCGGTGAAGACATAGCGATAAATAATAACTTCACATTTGCCTTTGAAGTTTTAGATGAAAGCGGCAGCGTCACAGATAGCGTGGCTGCCTTTGCAAGCATTACGATCGGCAAACCAGATATTGGCTGTTTTGTACCAGGAGAAGCTGGATTCTCTATAGGCAGTGGCGATTATCAGCTCCAATCTGTTGCTTGGACACCCGAACAATGGAACCGCCTAATCGGGTTATTTTCATACCGCGCTGGAACTAGCATTAATTTTACTAAATTAATTTGTCAAAGCGGTGAATTAAAAATTTATCGCTTACCACACGGAGAGTTTGAAGACGGAGGTGGCTATGGCGGATGGGCATTCTCTGCCGGAGCAATTGGTATTTACGACTATGGCTTATCTTTTACTAACGCTAGCTTAGAATACACTCTTATTCACGAACTAGGCCACACTTTAGACTATCGCAACTCAGGCTTACGCACAGATTTTCTCACTCATCTTCATAACACAAGCTGTTTTACCTATCCATTTCCTACTAAATGTAGCTCTGATAATGAAAAAAGCGGTGGTTATGAAGCATTTGCCGAAGGCACTGCTTTATATGTAGTCTACCAAACTTATAATTTTTCTGGTGGTAAATATAACTTCAAAGCCAATGACAGCGATGAGTATAACTGGTTTAAAAACAACGTCTTTGAGATAGAATTTTAAATAGTAATATTAA
>JAHJBU010000032.1 GCA_018813375.1 Patescibacteria group bacterium | reverse complement strand
ATTTATTTGCTTAATTTGAGCTAAAAGCTTATTGGTAATCGTGTATTTTGGAACAAACATTATAGACGAATTATAGACGATAAATAGACGATTTGTCAAAATAAAAAATACAAAAAGAGCAAATTTTTATAACTATACTCCAAGAGACTCCAATTCCTCAATCGCTCTTCTCTCTTCTCTGCTTAATTTCTCGGGCACTTTAACAATTAAGCGCACATAAAGATCGCCCTTACCACGACTGCGCAAATGCTCAATTCCTTCTCCGCGCAATCTCACTAAAGTATGTGACTGAGTGCCAGGGCGGATTTTGAGCTTTAACTGTCCGTTTAGTGTTTCTACTTCAATTTTTCCACCAAGAGCTGCCAGGCTAAAACTAATCTCCTGATCTACAAATACATCATAGCCATCACGTTTGAATTTTTTATGAGTTCCAACCTCAATACTAATATCAAACTCATCAAACCTGATCCGAGTGCCATCATTAGCTCCGGCTGGGACTTTAATTTTATGTTTTCTACCCTCGACTTCAACTTCTTTTTCTACGCCATTGACTGCTTCCATAAAATTAATTCTTAATGAATAGCGCTGGCGGGGTTTAAAACCACCTCTTTGTTGAGAAAAGCCACCACCAAAAAATGACTCAAAGATCTCAAAAGGATCACCAAAGTCAACATTGCCAAAAGGATTTTGTCCACCAGCACCACTAGAGGCACCACTAGAGGTATTATATGACCAAGTAAATGGCCCCTGACGGGAAGCACCACTAAAAGGATTACCGCCCATGCCACTAGCAGGATCAAAAGCCGCATGACCAAATTGGTCATAAGTTTTTTTCTTTTTATCGTCAGATAAAATTTGATAAGCTTCATTGATCTCTTTAAATTTTTCCTCGGCGTCTGAAGCTTTATTTTTATCTGGGTGATGCTTTAAAGCCATCTTGCGATAAGCAGATTTAATCTCACCAGTAGAAGCTTTTTTATCTACGCCTAAAATTTCGTAATAATCTCGTTTGGTCGGCATACGGAAAGATTCTAACAGTAAAGGTCCTGCTTGTTAAGCAGACAAAAGAGATGAGTGCTAATAAGTTCTGATTTTGTAAAGTTTTTATTTAAAAAGTCGCTGTTTGTCACCTATCAAGCTTCTCAAGTACCACCAGGCTTGACGAGGATGAGATAAACAATATTTAGGATTGTTTTTACAGTTAGGGGCAAAATGAGCTGAGACAGTTAACTGTATACTGTCTACTGTAAACTGTATTTTTGCTCGCTGTGGCTCATCACTCATAAAATCATAAAACTGAGGATCATCGGCTAAAACTAATGCTGGATCAGTAATTAATTTCACCTCAGTTTCAATATTGGGTGGAGACTCAAGCTTCACCCCCACCCCTTGTTCATCGCGAGGTATAAACACCACCCGGACCGGATTACGCCCTGCAATCGCATAAGGGTTATCTGCATAAAGCTTAGATTGAGCTGTGGAGATCTTCCCTGCTCGCTGCTCTGGTAAAAAAGCACTCGTTTGAATTTCTTGAGCTTGGGCAAAAATTTTAGGATTCACCCAGGGGGTATACCAACAAAAATTTGTAGCACATTTCTTGGTCAATTCATAAACAACATCGCCATTAACTGACCAAGCCAGTTTCACATTATCTAGTGCAGGCGGAAATTTAAAACTTGTTGGTTTAAAAATAAGGCTAGTTAAACCTTCTTCGCTTTGGTAATCAATAGTTAAAGTTTCTGCATCAACTTGCTTTAATTGAAGTTGATCCTGAGCTGAAATAGCCATAGGCAACTCCCAACACTCAGGTTGAGTCACCATATCTGGTAAAGGCAACATACCATTACTGGTGTATTCCTTACCAAACCAGGATTTTTCATGAGTATAAAATCTAGAACCATCAATTAAAAAAGGTGTCACCCAATAACTCGAATCTCGGGCCTGATGATCGGCATAATAATCTTGGAGCGCAGCATCGTAAAGACGCAAATCATCCACACAAATTTGTTGCTCTTTTTTGATAATGCGGACACGATAATTCTGTCCTGATATCCAGATAGCTTGAGATGAAGTGTTTTTAACTAAATCCCTACCCTGATAAACTGTGAGAGCAGTGCTCTGCCAAGTTTTTTTAAGAGTTTTTAAATCTGGTAAAATTATTTTTCCTTGCTGTTGGTAATCAGCCACCACCTGAAGTTGTTGTTTAAATAATTGCTGATACTTATCTTTCATCGAATTTTCTAAGCCCAGCAAAGCAAAACCAGTTTGGCCTACTGGTTGTTCAAATAAAGCTTGATTAAATAATTTTTCAAAATACTCAAAACCTTTGCCATCCTGAGCAAAGTCATTGGGCTGGCTAGTAAATCGTGACTGAGTATCACCGTAATTCCAAACTGGATCAGTCAAAGTTTGACGGACAACTATAGTAGGATTGACGGCTGCGTAATCTGGAATAAATGCCCAGTTACGACTAGCAGGATATGGATAATGAGGTGGTCCGCCATAAAGAGTGTAGCTATCCGTACCCCACTGCTCGCGAGTAATTTGATGAACTTCTACACCATATTCGTCATGAAGATAATTAAGTGTCGGTGTGTCAATAATCCAGCTAGTAGTGAGGGTGGGATAATGACCAAAAATTTCCTTGTATTTAGCCATGATAGTATCAATCAGTTGCTCTCTTTCTTCTGGTAAATAACCGAGTGTATAAGCATGCTGCGCCTGATACCAATTATCAACAGTCCCGGTGTAATTAACTTCAGCCGCTGTGGCTAAATCTGGTGTGATTTCTAAAAATATACCCCAGTTAAATAATTCTGAGTTAGCTTTCTTAATAACATCAATAAATTTAGAATCATTGAGCACATCCCAACGCAGTGTAAAAAATGCTGGCAATTGTTTTTCTGTGAAATAATCTAGTTGCTTTTGAAAAATTTCTACTTCACCAATTTCGCAACATTCTGTACCTCGGACTTGATTGATGATCATCACCTGAGGGAGCTCGCTAGCTTTAGCTGGCGAAGGAATTAAAAGAAAAATTATTGAAAAAAGTATTAATTTAATAAATCTATAAAAAAATTTCACCATCTTATTTTCTCTTAATTAATAACCAAGCACCACCGCAGAAAACAGTCAGACTAGAAATCATCTGCCCCAAATAAACCCATTTAGGTGAATAAAAAAATCTAATACTATTTTGACCAGGCTCAATTTCAATCATCCTCATCTCTTGATGATTTTGGAGTGTTACTTGCTGTCCATTTATCTCAGCTCGCCAATTGGTGTCATAACGATCAGCCATAATAAGTTGTTGATGATGATGATGATTATCTTGATTTTCAAAAACAAACGAAACTTCATTGGGGGTTTCCGAAAAATTTTCTAACTCAATCGCACTAGTATCTCCATATCTAAATCTAGGCAAAGCTGGTAACTCATAAAGCTGCCACTGCTCATGTTCTGCTATTAAAGGATACTTAGACAAATCTTCTTGTGGACTAAACCAAGTATCAACCAAATAATATTTGACTGCCCAATCACTCAAGAGTTGATTGTCTAAATTAATTTGCGGGAGTTGATTAATACTGGACTCATCCGTCCATAACTGCACATAGTCTTTGGGTAAAAGGGTGCTGTAGCCATTTACTATTGGTACTCCAGCGACTAAATTCCAGTCTGGAGTTAAACCTTGTTGGTAGCGATTTAAATGACTAAAGTCTTTCAAATCTTGATCGGTAATATAAGAATCTGAAAAGGGTTGGCGTACTGAGACTGCCTCCCAGTAAGCTGCAAAATCCGCGTAGGGATGATTGAGATTGCGAGTTAAGATCCGCTCTTGTGGAGAAAGATAAAAATTAGAAAATATTTGGCGGGAGGTTACATTAAATTTTTTTGGGTAAACATCATTTGGTGCAAAGATTAATAAACCCTGAGCGCTAATAAAGACATCTATTGTTAAAAACAAAATTAGGAATTTCCAATTTTTTTGCTGCCACATCCATAGCGCTAATACAAAAAAAATAGAGCTAAAAATTAAGCTGCGGGTAATGCTTTGCACTATCAATGCATCTCTCTCTAAAGTATGGAAAGTACTTTGAAATAAAGCGTTGTTAGTTAATTTATTTAATAATTCCCATAAAGTTTGTGGATAATATTTAGACAAAATATAGCCAATACTAGCTGTTGCAGTTGCAATCAATCCACTTGAGATTAAAACTATAAAAAAGTTTTTCTTCATTTTCAATCTGGGCAAACTCGTCACCAACCATAGAATCATTAAAATCGTCCCTACTCCCAAAATAGTGGTGGGAATTCTGGAAATTTTTAAAATTGGAATCGCTCTTTGCAGTAATCTAAACCCCGGTGCGTACTCTCCTAAAGCAAACCAAAGAGTAAATAAAACTCCACCGGCTAACCACATATCTAATTTGGTTCTCTTTTTAGAAAAAGTTACTACAATTGGTACTAATATTCCTAACCAACCCATATACCATGCTAAATATGGTGTTTGATTCCACTTTGGTCCCCAACGCAAACCCAGTCGTAAGTTGTCAAAAAATGTTGGCACGATTAATTTGATCAATTCAATTGGGTGAAGTGAGCCTGAAACAGACTGGATTTGAGTCTGAACGACGCGGGTTGAGCTCACTAAGGTTTCTACAAAAGGTAACCACACAAATGATGATAATAATATTGAAGTAATTCCAACTAACAACCAATTTTTTAACCATATCTGCCACTGAATTTTCTTTTTAAAACCAGACAAAAACAATGCTCCCAAGACTGCATACAACACATGTTGAGGATAACCACCCAATAACTGTAAAGTAATAATAATTGGTAGCCACCACTGGGCTTTTTTGTTTTTACTTAATAATAATCCCAGCCATATCACCCACGGTGTCCAGGCTAAAGATTGAAGAATTGATAAATTATTTAAGCTATTAGTCACTTGAGCAGACAACATCCATAAAATTCCTGCCAAGACAGCCCAGCGGCCTTTTTTGACAAATTGTTTAGCCAAATGAAACATACCTAAGCCGGTGATAAATAAGTGAATTAGTAAAGTTAAATTAAGAGCTAGGGCAGGTTTAAAAAGTACAAATAATAAAGTACTGGGATAAAATAGAGATTGGTTAATATCACCAATAAGCGAGATGCCGGAGAATAGCAAAGGATTCCAAAGAGGGATGATGCCTTGTCTAATCCACCTAGCTTGAAAAAGCTTGATGGGCATCATCAGCGAGTAGTTATCAAACATGGCAAGAGTTGGCATTTTATCTAAATAATGATGGTGGTAAAAATCTAATACCCAATACTACTCGAAAAGCATCTAGACCATCGCGCCAGGTAATTTTCTTGCCTTGGGTAAAATCTCGACCTACGTAACTAATAGGAACTTCAAAAATGTTATGGCCATGACGAAGTAATTTACAGGTAATTTCTGGCTCCATATCAAAGGCATTGGCGCTAATATTAAGTTTTCTAAAAAGATCTGTAGGAAGTAATTTATAACAGGTCTCCATGTCAGACAGGGTGGTGTTGTAAAGCAGATTAACCAAAAAATTTAAAAAAGCATTTCCTACGCGGTGCCAAAATAAAAGATTGGAATGAGAGCCAATAAAACGCGAGCCATAAACGACTTTTACGCCTTCTCTGTCTAAAGGGTCAAGTAAGAGAGGAATTTCGCGGGGATCGTACTCAAGATCTGCGTCTTGGATGAGGGTGTAATCGCCTGTGACTTTAGAAAGACCAAGACGGACCGCGCTGCCTTTGCCGCCGTTTGGTTTTTTAAAGTATTTAATTTTTTTGACACCTAATTTTTTTGAGTTAATGACTTTTTTAATTTCTTTTTCCGTATCATCAGTAGAACCATCATTGACTACAATAACTTCTTTGACTTCTTTGACTTTAATTAATTGATCTAAGACTTTTTTGACTGTGGGGGCTTCGTTGTAAACCGGGACAATGACGGAAAGATTAGTTTTTTGCATGCTAGAGTTATTTTAGCATTAAATAGTCATCGCCTTTATATGATTTACCTGCCTAACAATAAACTCACTAATAACTTTATTTTCTTCTACAGAATGTTTGGGATTTTTCCTCAAGTGATGTAGCCCGCCTTTAATCGTATGTAGTTTGCCATTGGGTAAAAGTTTGACAAATCCATGACTGCCCTCATAAGGTACCATTTCATCTTTATCTCCATGAACAACTAAAGTAGGAATTTTAATTTTACTTGCTACCTCAGAGGCTATATTTTTCTGAGCATCCAGAACTGCAGCATAAGCCATTCTGGGCTTGCTTGGATCATGCTCAAAACACAGAAAGCCTTCTTTATTCCACTGCTCTAGTATGCCTGGTTTTTGTAAAAAATGAGTTTGTAACCAATCTGTGACTGGACATTTTAAAACCAAACAAAACACATCATCATTCCCAACCGCAGCCATGATGCTAGCTAAACCACCAAAACTAGAGCCAACTAAACCAATTTGGTAATATCCCTGATTTTTTAGATATCCAATAGCAGCCAAAACATCCTGCGTGTCACTCGTCACTGTTACATTTTCAAATCTACCCTCACTCTCACCTCTGGCAGAAAGATCAATTCGAAAAGTTGCAATTTTATTTTGATGTAATTTTTTTAAAAGAGGTGGCAAGCTCTGACTATCTTTATTAGAAGCAAATCCATGAACTAAAAGCATTATGGGGGTACTTATATTACCAGTAGGATTTTCTAAAATACCTACTAGCTTGTTACCGCGTGAGTTTAAAAAAGTGACTTTTTGCTGCATGTTGCTACTTCCACCCCACCTCAGAATATAAAGTTTTAGAAAAATAATTCTTAATAGCTTCTCTAATATAGAGTAAAGTATTTTCCGGCAAACTATCTAAAGGAAACCAGCTTAAATCATCACATTTATCCAGCT
>JAHJBU010000001.1 GCA_018813375.1 Patescibacteria group bacterium | reverse complement strand
CGATTAGTTAGTTGTTTAGTTTGACTAGAAATACTGTCTGTCACGCCTTTAACAGAGCCCTGCAGTTCTTCTTTTTTTTCTTCAAAATCTTGAACAAAATCCGAGTCTTTTACTGCAGTTTTTTGTTTGACAAAATAAATTCCCCCGCCCACAATTGAAGCTAAAAGCAATAATCTGATTAAAATTTTAGTAAGATTCATCAAGATTAGTATAGCATTTATTCGTATCGGAGGGCTTCGATGGGTGAGAGCTTAGATGCGCGTCTGGCAGGAGCGGCACCAAAAATTAAGCCAACAATGGTAGAAACACTAAAGGCCAATATTACTGCCTGAATAGTTACTTGTGCAGGGAAATATTGTTGGATAAATAAAGATCAAACGTAAGCAATGCCAACCCCAGTCATGCCACCTGCAACTGAGAGTAAGGCCGCTTCAAATAAAAACTGAACTAAGATCACATCTGGGGTAGCCCCCAGAGCTTTGCGTAGACCTATCTCACGAGTTCTTTCAGTTACAGAAACTAACATAATGTTCATAATGCCAATCCCACCTACAACTAAAGAAATAGCAGCAATAGCTCCAAGGCCTGTCGTTAGGATACCCAAGATACTACTAATTGTTTCTAAGAGTTGAGTTTGGTCAAAAACACTAAACTCATCTTTATCAAGGTTTTCTCCCAGCAAAGTATTCTCAATGCGTTTTTTTGCCTCATTAATTAAGGTTTCGTCTTTGATTTTAAAGCTAAAGTTATCAATTAATTCGGAATTAAAATCATCAAATAAAGTATTAAGTGGTAGGAAGATATAATTATCAAAACTAGGCCCTCCAAAACCACCTTTGGTTTCTAGTACTCCAGCTACACGGTAGTTTTGACCTTCTAGCTTAATTTGTTTATTAACCGGGTCTATTTTGCCAAATAGTTCTTCAGCTACTTTAGGACCAAGCATCACTACTCTTTTACTACGTTCTTCATCGTTTTTAGTAAACCATTTACCTTTAACTGCCTCTGTATTATTAACAGTTTCATAATTAGCAGTTACTCCTAGTAAAGTGATTTTTTTAGTTTCATTTTTATATTTAACTTCCCCAGTGCTGTAGCCAGTTGCTGCTCCATCAGTGATGATGTCACGATGATCACGTAAAATTTTGTCTAGGTAGCGGCGCTTGATTTTTCCTTGAGCGCTTTCTATAAAAGCTGTTTCGTGGTTACCAAGTCCACCGCCGTCACCAAAAGGATTGCCAGGAACTACAAACAAAGTATTGGCTCCTAAATCTGCAAATTGTTGCTCAATATAAAGTTGTAGACCAGTCCCGATACTAGTTAGTAAAACCACTGAGCTAACACCAATAATTACTCCTAGCATAGTTAAAACAGATCTGGTTTTGTTGACCCAGAGAGCTTTGATAGCGGTAATAAAAATGCTTTTAATTTCCATAATAAGCTATAAATAAGTTATATTTTTTGTTATATTTTTTTATCACTCACAATTTTTCCGTCTTTAAGATTAATTAGTCTCTTGGCCATTTTGGCTATATATTTTTCATGAGTTACCATAATAATAGTTTTACCTTCTTGATGAAGTTTTTTAAATAATTTTTGAATCTCAGCTCCACTTTTTGAATCAAGATTACCAGTTGGTTCATCGGCAAATATAATTGATGGGTTATTAACTAGGGCACGCGCAATAGCTACTCGCTGTTGTTGTCCGCCAGAGAGTTGGTTGGGTGCATTTTTAGTTCTATCACTTAGGCCTACTCTATCTAACATTTCTTTAGCTTTTTTAATTCGTAAAGCCTCGCAATCTCCTGAGTATAAAAGAGGTAGGGCGACATTATCTAATGCTGAGGTTTTAGCAAGCAAATTAAACTGTTGAAATACAAAGCCAATTTCTTTATTGCGTAGGTGAGCTCGATTTTTTTCATCAAAATTAGTCACGTTTTTACCTTTAAGAAAAATAGAACCACTTGATGGCTCTGCAAGCATGCTAGCAACTTGTAAAAAAGTAGATTTACCAGATCCAGATTGGCCCATTACCGCCACAAATTCACCTTTTTTTATTTCAAAGGATAAGTCGTCTAAAGCTTTGATGGTAATGTCACCAATTTGATAATGTTTAGAGACGTTTTTAAGTTTTAAAAGTGACATGCTAATTTTCTGGAATTAACACTTCATCGTTTTCACTCAATCCCCCTAGCACTTCAACATAGTCTTCTGTTTCTAGACCAATTTTAATCTCTCTTTCCTCGTATTCATCATTTTGTGTTCTAACATCAACAAAAACTTTATCATCTCGCTCCCGTGTGGCTTCAAAGGGAATGGTGAGGATGTTTTCACGAGTATCTAGGATGATTTCAACGTCACCATTCATACCTAGGCGGTATTTATTAAGTAAGTCTTTACCAGTAATTGGAAACTCTATTACAAAAACAGTGCCAGTAGAAGAAGCGCTGCTTTTAAAAGCAACATAGTTGACTTGAGAAGCAATTGGATCATCGGGGTAAGAATCTAAGAAAATATTGCTTTTTTGTTCTAAGGCAACTTGAGCAATATCAGCTTCATCAACTGCGGCCTTAAACACTAATGTATCTGGGTTGACTATTTCAAAACTTTCAGTAGCTAGTAAGTTTACTCCAGTTACATTAGTGGGAGAGCTGACTAAAATTCCAGCAAATGGGGCGTAGAGCACTGTGTTAGTAATAGCGATATTGTAAATTTCAACATCAAGAACTTCATTGTTTAAATCCCATTGGGTTTTATCAAGACTGCGCCTCGTATCAAGGGTTTCAACATCATAATCATAATCTTCAGTTGTGTCATCAAAATCCCAACGCTCTTTCATGTAAGTATTTAAGTTTTGTTGGA
Organism: Patescibacteria group bacterium; assembly: GCA_018813375.1. Lineage (GTDB taxonomy): Bacteria > Patescibacteriota > Microgenomatia > UBA1400 > PJMF01 > JABBGTR01. Next base: position 3,179 of record JAHJBU010000001.1, on the reverse strand, counting down.
GTTGTTTTTGTAATGTGCGTTGGTCAATAGTGGCAATAGTTTGCCATTTTTTAACATAATCTCCTTCTTTAGCGCCAAGGTAGACAACCTTGCCACCTGCAGAAAATCTAAGATTAGCTTTTTCTTTAGCGTCAATTATGCCAGATACTTCTAAAATTTTAGTTAAATTTTGAAACACGGGTTTTTCAAACACAAGCTCTATTTTATTGTTCTGGGCTTTTTTATAGCGCAAAAAACCAATCCCTCCTACAACAATTAAAATAATTAGGATTTTTTTCCAGTGGTTTTTTAGAAATGATGTAATCATATTTATTATGTTATTTATTGTGCGCCTTCTAGGATAGTGTGCCTGCTAGGACAGTGCGTCCGCTAGGACTCGAACCTAGAACCGCCAAGGTATAAGCTTGGTGCTCTAACCAATTGAGCTACGGACGCTTTTGCTTTATTTTTTACTAATTTTTTTTATAACAATTTTTATCACAGATGAGGGGAATTATACCAGGGTTATAAAAGTAGCAATAGAGGTTTGAGTAAGAGTGTTAGAGTAAAAGCAATAGAATTGCGCCAATTCCCAAGACTCCAAGACCAGCCTTCAGCCAATTTAGTATACCCTCTGAGCCACTAGCTGGTAGCTCTGCTGGTAGCTCTGGTTGTTTAGCGCCTTTAGGAGCAGTTTGCTGTTGTGCTATTTGCTGGGTAGTAGTTGTAGTGGTGGTACTAGTTGGCTCCGAACAAGTTGAACTGGTTGGATTAGTTGCTAGCCGACAAACAGTGTTGTAGCAAATATGAGCTGAATTAGAACAGTCAGAGTTAACAATACAACTATCATTGCAACCAACGGCGTTTTCTGTTTCTTGGTAAGTTTCACAGCTTTGCGAGCTGGGGTTACTATCTAAGCGACAGTTATTTTGGTAACAAATATAATTATTGCTAGCTAATTGACATTGCTGATTTGTTTCACAAAAACTGTTGCAGACGTAAGTAGGGGTCGGTGTTGGAGTTGGAGAAGGCGATGGGCTAGGAGAAGGGCTAGGTGACGGTGATGGCGAAGGTGTGGGGCTTGGTGTGGGAGTCGGTGTTGGAGTCGGGGTAGGCGTAGGTGTTGGAGTCGGTGTTGGAGTAGGCGATGGTGTAGGCGTCGGGCTAGGAGAGGGCGATGGGCTAGGTGTGGGGCTTGGGCTTGGTGTGGGAGTTGGTGTCGGGGTAGGAGTCGGTGTTGGAGTAGGTGTAGGAGTGGCACCCACATTAAAAGAAATAGTGCAGTTTGGCATAGTTGCATCTTCAGCTGCAGATGGTCGTGATTTGGGAGCGGTTGGTACTGCAACTTGCTCAGGCTGTATGCGTTGTTTGAGGGCAATTAAGACTCCTGCCATTGAGATGACAAAAAATAATGCAATACTAGTCACTGCAGCAACTGATCTCATTTTTGAACTAGATGCTTTTTTGGGTTGAGATACGTCAACTGGTTTGGCTAGCGCTGGTTTTGTAAACGAGGTTACTGGAGAGGTTGGTGATGAGGTTGGTGCTGGTTTTGCCGACGAGGTTAATGGACCGACAAAAGCCTTTCGAAGGATTTTTTTCTTATTTGAAGCTGGTTGGTTTGTATTTGCGTTTATCATTATTATTGCTTCGGCAATGCTGATAGTGACTCCCATGGGTGACAGCTACTTGCTTCTGGACTAGTACAAATTTGACATTGAGCATAATATTGACCATTTTGTCCTAAAATTACAGGCTCAGAAATTCTGCCCGTGCTATTTAAACCACGCAGCATTCCATCTGGGTACATAATGCGGAAAATATAGTGATCAGCTCCACTTACTTCTCCACAAGTAAATGTAACTTCATCGCCTAAACTTCGGCTTGGATTATCCATAGTGATATTTAAACACTGCGGTCCAATTGGAGTAGGGGTTGGTGTTGGAGTCGGTGTAGGGGTCGGTGTAGGTGTTGTTGAAGGCGGTGGGTTAGTTGGGGGTGGTGTTGGATTTGGTTCGCAACTATCGTCCCAATTATGACCTGATTCAAAATATGGAGGAACTCTATTTTTATATTTATCTGGTCCGGTACAGCCTAAAGAAGCATCAAATTGCCATCCTCCACACACAGGTGCATCTTGAAGAGCTTCGCTTTTTTGTGTTGTCCAATCATTGATCCATCTTTCTGTAAAGTTTGGATAATTTGGAGACGGAGGGCAACCATTGGGCATTTCTTCTGCTGTTAGTCCAGGGCAAGTGTAAAACCAGCCACAAAGATCATATAGATTACCTGTTGCTTGTTGGCGAATATCTTGGCTTTCTTGGGTGAGCCAATAAGTGGCTCCAAAACCAACTATTAGCATAATAAGTACAATGCTTCCTAAAATATATTTCAACTTTTTTTTTGGCTCTGGTTTGACTGTTATTTGAGGTTTTTGTTTAACAATTGCTTGAGGTGTTAAGCTGGGCGCTAAATTTTTTGGGACGGGCATGATTATCTTACAGTAAGAGCAATAGGATTGTTCCAATTCCTAGTATTCCCAATCCTGCTTTAAGCCAGTTGATTATATCTTCAGAGCCTGTTGCCGGCAGTTCTGCTGGGAGCTGTGGCTGGCTAGCGGTAGAATTATTAGAGCTGGCGATAGAAGTGGAGCATGAGGTGCTATTTGGATTGCTATCTAAGCGACATTGAGCTTGGTAACAGATATAGCTAGAATTAGCGCTTTGACATTGAGCATTAGTACTGCAGTTTGAGTTGCAAGAGTAAGCTATTGTGCTGTCATTATTATCTTCTTCTGAATCATCGTTGTCGTCATCTCCTGGATCATCGGTTGGAGTTGGAGTTGGAGTTGGAGTCGGAGTTGGTGTTGGTTTTGGTGCGTCAGCACAAACATCTAGAGTTTCCTCTGGATTAACACAAGTTCCACCTGCTCCATCTATTGGTGGTGCGACAGGTGGTATATCACCACTTTTACAAATTAGCCCTTCTTTACATCTTGAATAAGGAGTTGATGGCGAAACAGTCTCATTGCAACCCTCACACCAGCCAGCTAATGGTACTGGCTCATCAGCACAAACATCTCTAGTTTCATTTGGTCTAATACAGATTCCACCTGCTCCATCTATTGGTGGTACGCCAGGTGGTGTATCACCACTTTTACAAATTAGCCCTTCTTCGCATCTTGAATATGGACTTGATGG
>JAHJBU010000031.1 GCA_018813375.1 Patescibacteria group bacterium | reverse complement strand
TGCCTCTGGTTTAACCCCATCTGGCACCATTAAATACTGCCCTGTGGCCAATTCAAAAGTTTCAGAGTTTAAAAATTCGTTAAAAGGATAATCTACAATCACCTGAGTTTCACTGCCCTGCAAACCATACTTCTTGCCTACTGAATAAATTGTTTCCCCTCTAGCCACCTTATGCCTAATACCATCTAAAGGTAAAATTTTTAATTCTTGCCCAGGCTTAAGCTTACTTTTTTCAGTCAAGTTGTTTTCCCACAAAATTGTGGTCAGTGCCAGACCATAGCGCTGCGCAATACTAGATAAAGTTTCACCTTCTGCTATAGCGTGAATAATAATTTCACCACCGCGATATTGACGCACCTCCTCTGCCTGGAGAGTGTTAAAATCAGTGATATAAGCTGAGGCAGTCATAACTCCGCCAGTCATTTCCGCCCGTCCTTCATCATCAGACTGCGATAATACTAACGGGCCAAAGGTAATCACTATAAAAGTTAGCCCAATAGTACCAAAATGCAAAAAAGGTCGTGCATATTTACCTCGTTGCTTATATAAAAGATCCACAATTGAATTTTTACCCACCTCAAAACCAGAAAACCAGGTATATCCACGCATACGACCATAACGAACTAAAAACTTAAAAAAATCGCCTAGGTCTTTAAAAAAAACCCGCATCTCTATCCTTGTTTTAAACTCACTAAAAATTCCTTGTTGCTCTTAGTTCTTCTTAGTCGAGAAATTAGAGTTGATGTGCGCTCCTCTTCATCTTTTAACATATCAAGCATGCGATGCAAAGTCACAATTGATTGATAAGTAATATTGTCAAACAAAAGATCGTCGCGCCTAGTTCCAGATCTTTGAACATCAATAGCTGGATAAATCCGGCGCTCAGCCAAACGACGATTAAGATGAATTTCTTGATTACCCGTACCTTTAAACTCTTCATAAATTAAATCATCCATTCGGGAACCAGTGTCTACTAGTGAAGTCCCAACAATAGTTAATGACCCAGGAATTTCTAGATTACGCGCTGCCCCAAAAAATTTCTTAGGCGGAAACAACGCCATTGGGTCAAAGCCACCAGAGAGAGTTCTCCCAGAGGTAGGAATAGATAAATTATATGCTCTAGCCAAACGAGTAATTGAGTCTAATAAAATCAAAACATCCTCACCTCTCTCCACCATTCGCTTAGCTTTTTCTAAAGCCAACTCAGCCACCGCACATTGCGATTCTGGATTTTCATCAAAGTTACTAGCCGCAACCTCCCCCTTATCACTGGTAATCTCGGCAATGTGACGCCTAATGTCAGTTACTTCTTCTGGTCGCTCGCCGACTAATACCGCCATGATATGAATCTCTGGATGATTTGTGGCTGCCCCGATTGCAATGTCTTTAAGCAGAGTGGTCTTCCCTGCCTTAGGCGGAGACACAATCAAGCTTCGCTGACCTTTGCCAATTGGTGCTATTAAATCAATAATGCGCAAAGATAAAGGCTCTTCACCAATCTCTAAATTAATCCTCTCGTCTGGGTAAACTGGCGTCAAACGTTGAAACTCTTTTCTATCTTGTCTGAGGAAATCATCAATAGACTGTTGATTAATAGTATTAATCTTTAACAAACCCCAATAGCGCTCATTGTCTTTGGGCTCTCTAGCTGGGCCATCAATTACATCACCCTCACGCAATCTAAAGCGCTTAATCTGAGAATTAGAAATATAAGCATCCTTTTCTCCTCCAGAGTAGCTAGAGCGCAGTACCCCATGACCATCCCGAATTTCTAAAACTCCATGAATAGTTTTGTCATTACGATTGCCATTGGCTGTATTAATACTATTGCCACTACCACTACCATTACCGCTACCATTACTGCTTAAAGGCACTACGGGAACGTCTTTTGTAGGAACAATTTTCTCAGCAGCTTTTGGGGGAGTTGCAGTAACTCTTGGAGAAACCTTTGCAGTAACTCTTGGAGAAACCTTTGCAGTAGCTCTTGGAGAAACCTTTGCAGTAGCCGGCTTATTTTTAACGATGTTAGAATTTAACATAAAATATTTAAAGATAATTATTACTTATAACCAAAGATGAAATTAATTACTCATGATTTATCAAAATTTAGAATGGAATTTAACTTTCCCTCAACAGAAACTTTATTATCCCAATCATCTCCAAAAAAGTCAACCTGAAGTCTTCCACGAGTCTTCCGCCTGACTATTCCACCTGACTATTCCAAAAAACCAACTATCCCTGAGTATTCTGATCTAGATTAATTAAACGAGCATAACGAAAGTGTCTAAGCGGAGAATTTAAAAACTTACAGGTATAAAGAATAATATCAGCATCATAATCAGTAATTTCCGGACCTTCTGCCCCAGCATAAACCTCATAAACCCACTTACGCTTATCAGCAATGACCTCAATTAAATCTCCAGGCTCTATCTCTGGAAGATTATAAAATGAATGATACTTCCAGTAGTCAGTCTGCCACCACCAATCCCAACCAAAACGGTGAGCTGCTAAAATAATTGGCAAATCATACTCATCTCCAGGCTGACCATAGTCTGGAGCCATCCAGACTCCCTTTTGTAACGCCTCTGTTGGGTCTTGTGTAGCTTGCAGTTTGGTCCTAACTCCTATTCTAGGAATAACCAGCCAGTTTCCATCTGGTAAATTTTCATTCTTTGGCGGTAAAAAGCTCTTCTCTAGATTTATTTCTGGCTTAATATTAATTTCTGGTTCAATCACGCCTTCCGCCAACGCTTCTATTGGAGTCACATCAGCCGGAAAAAATCGATAGTAATAATCAGGAATAATTAACACTAGGGTAACAATCATTGAAAAAACACACGTTAATAAAAGAATTCCTTTAACTAACTTGAGTAAAATCGTCTCTGTTGGTTTATTTTCAGACTTTAAATTAAAATCGATAGTTAGAGTCGGCTTAATAGGAGTACTAAAACCACCACCCTGTCCAAAACCACCACCCTGTCCAATTAAAACTAACCTACTTTTGGCAAAAGAGTTTCTTAGTAGAGTTGGAACTAGTTCAAGTACTAAATTCATATCAAAAGATTTAGTATTATATCAAAATATAGCTAAATAGTCAATACTATGGGACTTACGATGGAAACTGCTATATATTTTACTCAACAACGCAGTATATTTCTAAACAAAAACAGGCGCTGAGTGGAAGCTCGGTAGCCTGCCCAACGACCGAACCTCCACCCAATGCCTATTTGCATTACTTCTTTATATTTTACTATACAAAGATCTAATTTACATAAACAACGTAAACTGATAATGTATTGTCCATCGAGTCATAGATTGTCTGCAAAGACTCTCTTCTCTAACAAAAAAAGCATTATTATTCGTGGTTCTGTCCAGCGGTATTAATGCTTTTTTTATTACGGACCCTATCTTTTTAAGCATAACGAAAAAAAGTAGTTGGTACGTAAAATGCTGTGCATATTTAATTTTCTTATTCAAGTATAATAATTTATTAGCAATTGTCAAGACCTATAACTATTTGCATATTTATCCTATATTGTATATAATATACAATAACTTGATAGCAATAACCATTTTATCAACATCAAAAACTACTCATTCAAAATTGTGGAAAACATTTAAATTAAAAAGCAAGGGTATTAACAGATGACGCCTGCTTACTAGCCTACTTGCTAGCCCGCTTGCTAGCCAGCTGTTCAATCCAGAGCTTTCAAGCGTTATAATACCTATATGCCCGCCTCACACGTTCTCTTAGAAATTCGAACTAGCCAAGATAATCAAAAAACCGCCGAAGCAGCAACTCAACTTTTTGCTACCTTCCCCAGATTGCGTGATGCAATATGGTGGAAATTACTGCGCAAAAACGAGCACCTAAGTTTTGAGCTAGTTGTTAGTAATCAAACAGTTTACTTTCAAGCTTACGTTCCCTACCGGCTAAGTGAGTACATTAAGGGAGCAATTAATGCCAGTTACCCCGAGGCCTTAGTGGCTTCACTCGAGGTTGACTCCTTAGATGCCCTATTTTCTGGAGAACTAAAGTCGTCTGCTACCTCACATCTTTGTTTAGGCACACTAAAGTTAAAAAACCAACAATATTTACCACTTAAAACATACCAAGATTTTACAAATACCGATCCTCTGGCTTCACTGCTTTCTACTCTCTCAAAAACTCAAGCCAATGAGCAAATGATTATCCAATTTGTGATTAGTGACAATGGTGATGGTTGGAAAAGAAAGGGTTTTGCACAAATTCAAGGAAAAAGTACTCAATTAACAGAACTAGCTGATTTGGCTAAAAAATCAGGCTCTCATCCTCAAAAAGCTTTAATTGAAAAAAAGCTTAACATCAAGGGTTTAAAAACTTCTATTCGGGTAGCAGTTAAAACTCCAACTAAGCAAAGAAGTGTTTTGCTACTTGAAACAATTGCCAGTAGTTTGGGCGCTATTACTCAAAGTGAGGGTAATAGATTGGTGCTACGGAAAATATATCTAGCGAAAAATTGGTTTACTCAAGCCATGAAAAAGCGCTGTTTTAGCTATCTTCCCTATCAGCACCTGTCTATTGAAGAGCTCGCCACTCTCTATCACTTTCCCAATGAAGAATTAAAAGGCGTGCCCAATGTAGCCTGGGGTAAAAACTTAATCGGTGAACCACCAGAAAATCTGCCTATTGTTACTACTCAAATGGATACCGAACTTAAAAATGAGATCAATCCTTTTGCCAGAACTGATTATAAAAATAGCACTCATGTTTATGGTATTAAAAGAGACGACCGTCGCCGCCACATGTATGTGATTGGAAAAACCGGCACAGGTAAATCCACACTTTTAGCAAATATGGTAATTAATGACCTTAAGAAAAACGAAGGCATGTGTGTGATCGATCCCCATGGCGACTTGGTAGAAACAATACTTGATTACATTCCATCACACCGCATTAATGATGTGGTTTACTTTAACCCAGCAGATGTAAAACGCACCGTGCAAATCAATCTTTTTGAGGGTAAAAATGTTGAACATCGTGAGTTAATTGCCTCTGGCATCATATCTGTTTTCAAAAAACTTTATGGGTATTCTTGGGGTCCAAGACTTGAATATATTTTACGCAATTCTTTATTAACCTTATTAAAAATCCCTCAGGCAAAACTCTCTGACATCTTAAAAATTCTAACTGATGAAAATTATAGAGCTAAAACTATTGAAAATCTTGATGATCCTATTTTAAAAAGCTTTTGGGTAGATGAATTTAATCAACTTCATCAGCGTGAACGAACTCAACAGATCGCATCTATTCTCAATAAAGTTGGTCAATTTGTCTCTTCCCCACTAGTACGAAATGTAGTGAATGCTTCTACCAGCTCATTTAGCATTGATGATGTCATGAGTGAGGGTAAAATTTTGCTGGCTAATTTATCTCAAGGTAAACTAGGTGAAGACAATGCTACTCTACTTGGGGCAATGCTTATCACAAAAATCCAGCTAGCTGCTATGAGCAGAGTCAATGTTACTGAAGCAGAGCGACGTGATTTTTATCTCTATGTAGACGAATTCCAAAACTTTGCTACAGATTCTTTTATTAAAATTTTATCTGAAGCTCGCAAATACAAACTAAATCTAATCTTAGCCAATCAATATATTGCTCAAATTCCCGAAGAAGTCCAAAAGGCTATTTTTGGCAACTGTGGAAATATTGCAAGTTTTGTCATGGGGGCAGAAGACGCAGCTTTGTTTGAAAAAGAATATGGAGGAAGATTTACTGTAGAAGACCTGGTGTCATTAGGACGTTATCAAATTATTAATAAAATTACCGTGGATGGGATTTTGTCTCAGCCATTTCCAGCGCGCACGCTGTCTTTGGCCAAAAGCAGTAATAAAAATAAAGACAAGGTCATTCAAGTTAGCCGGGAACGGTATGCAAAAAAGAAGAGCTAAATTGTATAAAAACTATAAATCAACCGCTGTTTTAAGATATAGCTCAATTAATCCCACCGTCTCATCAATTAATTTATTTTTTACAAAATCTCGCTGAGATTGATTTTCTAAAAGCTCACCCAAGCCTTGGTGGATGGTACTTGATTTAAAATTTTTCTTGATAGCAAGAACTAAACCAGACAAATACTTTTTTATACTTTGCCCGCTCACCTTCTCAATTAACTTTTCATTAAAATTCCAGTTTTGTTTAAAAAAATAATTCACATCAAACAGATCTCTGGAAGTTGGCGTAGGTCTACCAATTAACGCTAATAGCTTACCGGCAAAAATATCTTCTTTTTTCATTACTAAAATTGAAGTACCATAAAACTCACGTAATTGATAAGAATTAACTTTCTCAATCTCTCTAGTAGAAATCTCCACTTTAATACCACTCCTTTGAGGTGTATGGCTAATAAAAAATAAAATGGTATTGTGTTTAATTATTTTGGTTTTTATCTCTCCATACTTGGATAGCAACTCGCCCAATAAAGCAAAAACCTCTTCTTTTGCATCCAAATCAAGTAAATTAAAATCTAAATCAGTTGAAAACCGCGGAAGACTGTAAAAAAAATAGCAAGCCGTCCCCCCTTTAAATCCCAACAGACTAGACAAAACCTTATGAGAATAAATCTCATCTAGGATATTGCGCATCGTCATAGCGTGTTTTTGTTGATCAAGCATATCTCTTCTCCATTTTTTTTACTAAATTAATTATTGATTTTTTTTCGTAAAGCGACGCTAGTTTGTGCAAAAGATTAAAATCAACTCTATCTAGAGAATCAAAATAAAATTTAGGAGCTAGATAAATCATGTCTAAGACTGCTCTTTCTAAAATAGCAATAAAATAATTGCCTTCTTGTACAATTCCTAAATTATTAAGTAATATTTTTTCTTGAAGTTGCCTAAAAATAATTTTTTGACCCTGAATCTTAAAAGAAATTGATTCTGCACCTGCCAAAGTAATCCGCCGATCCCACTGTAAAATCGCTCCCTCTCTAAATAAAACAGTCTCAAAACTAATATAAGAAGGCGTTCGAAGTTTATTAGCCAACTCCAGCTCGTTTACTGCTCTACCTTTAATCTGATATAGACCTTTTCTAATTTTAATTAGCTGACCAGTCTTTTTTAAATACTCTAACCGCATTATCAAGGACATATAATTTTTATACCGCCACAGTTTCGCCAAATCCTGAGTTGTGAAAACAGTTTTAGTAGTTAAACTTAATAGTCCTGCCAAGGAGCGATCGCAAGAGTTAAGTGTTTGCCTAATTTGATCCGTCATAACTAATAAATAGTATATAGTTATAACTGATGAATGTCAAATTTAAAATGAGTGAAATATAAGTTATAAATTGGAATTGACTATTCCAATTTACATAGTAAAATGGAATTATGTATTCCAGATTAATCAAACCCAACCCTAATAAAAGCTTTTTTTTGTTTGGTCCTAGAGGCACAGGTAAAACTACCTGGGTAAAAAACAACTACCCTCAAGCAATTTACTTAGATTTACTAGATTCTCATCTTTTTACTAGCCTATTGACTGATCCTAGCCGCCTAATTACTCATATCCCTCCCCATCATCAAAAATATGTTGTGATCGATGAAATCCAACGCGTGCCAGAATTACTAAATCAAGTTCATAAACTGATTGAGGAGCAAAATTTAAAATTCATCCTCACTGGTAGCAATGCTCGCAAGCTACGAGCCCAAGGCGTTAATTTACTCGCCGGACGAGCTTATACTTACTACCTTCACCCACTGACTGCTATCGAGTTAGGGAAAAATTTTGATTTAACTCAAGCTTTAAAATTTGGACTCATGCCCTCTATTTCTCAAGAAACAAATCCACAAAAATATTTAGCTAGCTATATCCAAACCTACTTAGAGCAAGAAATTTACCAGGAAGGGTTTACTAGAAACTTAAGTGCATTTGCACGGTTTTTAGAAACAGCTAGTTTTTCTCAAGGCTCGACTTTAAGCATCTCTAATGTGGCTCGAGATGCAAATGTAGAACGCAAAACAGTAGAAAATTATTTTACAATTCTGGAAGATTTACTCATTGCATACAAATTACCAACTTTCCACAAGAGAGCTAAGCGAAGACTGGTGACTAGTCCTAAATTTTACTTTTTTGATACAGGAGTTTATCGCTCCATCCGCCCTACTGGTCCGCTAGATTCATCCCAAGAAATTAGTGGAGTTGCTCTAGAAACACTCTTTTTCCAAAATTTATTAGCGATTAATCAAGCACTAGAGCTTGATTATGACTTATATTATTACCGTACTGCCACTGGTGTTGAGGTAGATTTTATAGCTTATGGTAAAAAAAGAATTTTTGCGTTTGAAATTAAACACTCTGATCGTTTTAATCCAAATATGCTCAAAGGTCTTAAGCATTTCCAGGCTGACTACCCAATGGTTAAACTCTACTTAATTTATCAAGGACAAAAAACCCTTTATCGAGATGGCATTACAATTTTACCAGCCACGAAAGCCTTAATGGAGCTGGATAAAATTCTGGAGAATTAAACTAAATTAAACCTTCTACAACTAGATACTTATATAAGTTGCAGTCACGCTTATAAATTTCTCTTTGAGCCTCTGTTGCAATTTCAATCTCATCATAGGATGGAGTATACTTCCAACACTTTCTTGGTGTTTTTGATAAGCTTCCATCGCTAAATCGGGTGTCCACCCGGCTCTATCATATTCTATACTAGGCATATTTCCCCCTATATTTTTATTAATAAGAATTAAAACTGACTTGCCATTGCTCTACTGTACGCAGAATTTTCTCGATCAAGTGCTGCTTTTATTTTTTTAGTAGCTTCCTCAAGCGATGCTTTTGGATGATCTATCATATATTGTTCTACTCGTTTTTTATCATTCCAGTCCATAAATTCAAATAAATTAAGCCTTAATTTTGATGATATTTCTATCATATATCTCCTGCTACTTTGATAATATATTTATATTATATCACAATGCCTCTTTCCTCAAAAATACTATAGGCTTGCTACAAATTCACAATCTCCGCCAGCCCTTCCCTGCGCGCACGCTGTCTTTGGCCAAAAGCAGTAATAAAAACAAGGGCAAAACTGAGTTATTTTGGGTTTTTCTGTGTGGGTGAGCGATTGGTAACTACAACCTTAAACCTCTTGGGGATCACGGCTCACAAATATTTCAACTACATTTTGCGATAGGTAGGAATTGTTATAAATTTAACAAATTTGTTAGATTCTTAACAAAAACGAAGTGGGTATTTAGTTTAAAAAGATAATTAATCTCTAGTTTCGACACGGTGGCGC
>JAHJBU010000030.1 GCA_018813375.1 Patescibacteria group bacterium | reverse complement strand
GGATCCAGAATTAGCTTTTGATCGAGCAATGCGAACTTATTTTAAAAAAGGCTACTCAAAAGAATGGATTAATCAGAGACTAAAAACCATTGAAGTGCGTAAAGAATTAACCGATGAGTGGCAAGAGCGAGGTGTAATTGAAGGTTTAGAATTTGCGATTTTGACTGATGAAATTACAAAAACCTGGTCAGGGAAAAGTACAAAAGCTTATAAAAAATTTAAGGGACTTAAAAAACAAAACCTGCGGGACAATATGACCAATCTTGAGTTAATTTTGAATACCTTAGCTGAAGCCTCAACCACAGTAATATCAAAAAAACAAAAGCCTAAGGGGTTGGCTCAAAATAAAAAAGTTGCTCAAAAAGGTGGAGGGGTAGCTAAAAAAGCGAGGGTGGAGGTAGAAAAGCAGGTCGGTGAGAGTATTATTTCATCACGAAATGCAAAAAATAGAAGGGTTTTAAAATGAAAGACAAAATTTTTAAATATATTAACCAAGAGAAACAACGTCAAACAGAGATGATTGGCTTGATTCCCTCTGAAAATCATATTTCTCCAGAGGTATCTAAGGTTTTATCTTCGGTTTTAAATAGCAAGTACTCAGAAGGATACTCTGGACGACGCTACTATGAAGGTAATCAGTTCATCGACAAAATTGAAAATGAGGCCCGAGATCGAATTAAAAAACTTTTTGGCGTTCCGTATGTAAATGTGCAGCCACACTCTGGGTCACCAGCTAACAGCGCCATTTATTTTGCTCTTTTAGAGCCAGGTGATACCTTAATGGGATTAACCTTAGCCGGAGGTGGGCATTTGACTCATGGTCATCCTAAAGTAACTTTTTCTGGTAAATTTTTTAATTCAGTGCAGTATGGATTAAATCAAGATGCGCGCATAAACTTTGTGCAGATGAGAAAATTAGCTAAAAAACACAAGCCTAAAATTATTATTGCTAGCACTACTGCCTATCCATTTATCCTAGAGTTTGATAAATTTCGTGAGATTGCCGATGAGGTTGGTGCATGGTTAATGGCTGATATTTCTCATATTACTGGTTTGGTGATAGCTGGCGAGCATCCTTCACCGGTACCGTATGCTGATGTGATTATGTCTACTACCCACAAGACTTTTCGTGGTCCGCGTGGAGCAATGATTATGGTGACAGAGCGCGGTCTAAAACGCGATCCCTACTTAGGAAGTAAAATCGATGCAGCCATTATTCCTGGTTTGCAGGGTGGACCGCATAATGCTACTACCGCTGGGATCGCTATTGCCGCCGCAGAGGCGATGAGGCCAGAGTTTAAAACTTATGCTCACCGTATTATTCAAAATGCTAAGGCGTTAGCAAAAGCTTTGAAAGATGAGGGTTTAAAGTTAGTTGGCGATGGCACAGATAATCACCTGATATTAGTTGATTTAACGCCTCAGGGTTTTGGCCTTGGTACTCAAGTGGCTTTTGCTATGGATGTTGCTGGAATGTATGCAAATCGTAATAGTATTCCACATGAACCTTGTTCACCCTTCTATCCTTCTGGAGTTAGGCTAGGCACGCCACTAGTCACGACTCGCGGTATGAAAGAAGCGCAGATGAAGCAGATTGCTAAGTGGATTGCTCAGGTGGTCGAGTATGTGAAGAAATACGAATTGCCTCAAGATAAAAAAAACCGCGGTGTTTTTATTAAAAACTTTAGAGTGAAAATGAAAGACGATAAAAAACTACTTGCTATTCGACAAGAGGTAGTAGCAGTGGCAAAGCAATTTCCACTTTTTCAGTGGTAGCTAAGTATTTTTTATGTTAAATTAGAATTAAGATGAAAAAACAAGTTAGCGATCAGCTACCAGTAGTAAAGAAACAAAAACTTATAAATATAAAAGAGTTTTCTAAATTAGCACGTCGTGTGAAGAGAATTTTTATGGAAGAAGAGGAACGACTTGAGCAAGAACAATCCCAATATCCATATCATCAAAGCCGAAGGGCTATTGGGCTTACTTAAAAATAAACACTTACTTTTAGATACTTCTGTTTTTATTGATGCATTCAACCATTTTGAAGAGTTTGCTCGTTTTTTTAATGAATGTAAGAGGGGTAATGTAACTATAGTAACTGTTAACCCGGTGATTGCTGAGTTTACAAAAGGTGTTGAAAATACAAAAAATTAAGTGAGAAACTTAATTTTGTAGATAGTATTATTGATATTAAACTTCCTATAAGCCCAGATATTATTAATAAATATATTCCTAACTTAGTTAGTCAATACAAAGCTAAGGGCAAATCAGTTTCATATGTAGATTTTATCTTGGCTGGGCTAGTAGATAAATATGAAAGAGATTTAGTCTTATTGACTAAAAATCCGGTTGACTTTCCGCTATCTGTTTTTAATCTTTATAGTTATTTTGTGATCAAAATGGATAGAGCTCTTCAGGTTTATGGCATTTATCAGGCAAAACTAAAAAAACAAATAAAAAAGAAAAAGTAATAATACCATTTTAAATATGCAATATATTGTAGAATAATTATCATGATTATTTTTAACGGTGATAAATTATCAGCTCAATTGGAACAAAATTTAAAGCAAGAGGTCCAGGTTTTACATAATCAGGGTATCCAGCTTAAAATAGCAGCGATTTTATTTAAAGAAGATAGGGGTAGTCAGCTTTATACTCAGCTTAAAAGTGAAGCTGCCAAACGAGTTGGGATTGATTATGAAGTTTGTACTTTTTCTATGACGGAAGGCACAGATGGGATAGAGCAAAAAATTATCGAGCTCAACAAGGACGAGACTGTTACTGGCATTATTATTCAAAAACCCTGGCGTAATACTTGGGCAGAAGTCAAGGGGATTGTCCAGGAAAAAGGTCAGAAAGCAGTTCGTCAAGCTTTCAATGCTTGGTGGCAACTGTTAACTTCTAAAATTGATCAGCAAAAAGATGTAGATGGCTTGCATCCTGATACTTTAACTGCGATTAAGGATAATACATGGCAAAAGCAACATAAGGTTTTGCCCGCCACAGCTAAGGCAGTTTTAACAATTTTAGACAAGGCTTTTTTAGAGCTAAAAATATCTCAAGATAAACAACGCCAAAAACAAATTTTTATTTTAGGCTGGTCAGATATTGTGGGTCAACCAGTTTTTTATGAACTTCAAAATAAAGGCTTTAACGCCAAGGTGCTAACTAGAGATGATGTAAATCAACGATTAAGCTCTAGTAAGAAACTCACCGACGCTGATGTAATTATTAGTGCTACGGGTGTAAAGCATTTAATTTCAGGAGAAATGGTTAAAAAGGGAGTGATAGTGATTGATGTTGGTGAACCTCGACCGGATGTTGATTTTGAGTCTATGAAAACTAAAGCTGCGTTTATTACCCCAGTCCCAGGTGGAGTAGGACCAATGACAGTGGTGGGTTTACTCAAGAACTGTGTTACAATAAATGCCTAGTAAAAATTATGGTATTGGTTTTGTCTAGTCCTGACTGTCAAACCAAAACCACTTCTCCACATATATAGCGGAGGGAAATAAGGACAAGTATGATTGATATTTCTAAACTAGAAAATGTCGCTCCTGAGTATAACCTGCGAGATTTATTAGCCGCTGGTTGCCATTTTGGTCATGAGGCCAGCAAGTGGCACCCAAACATGGCTGATTGGATCTACTCTAAACAAGACGGAATTCATATCTTTGATCTAGAAAAAACTGCTGCTCAGTTAACCATTGCTTATAATTATTTTTACTACTTGGGTAAAGAAGGTAAGTCAGTAATTTTTGTGGGAACAAAGCGCCAAGCTCGCGAAATTGTTAAAGAAAAAACTCAAGAATCAGGGGTTCATTGGATCGTTTCTCGTTGGTTGGGAGGGCTACTCACTAATTGGCAACAAGTGAGTAAGTCACTTAGGAAAATGATTGAAATAGAAGAGGGTTTAAAGGGTGATAAGTATAAGATGTATACTAAGTTTGAGCAAAATCAGCTTGAAAAAGAAGCTGGTCGTTATGCTCGTTTTTTTGATGGCTTACGAGAGCTTAAAGAATTACCCAGTGCTTTATTTGTAATTGATCCAAAAAAAGAACAGATCGCTATGACAGAAGCTGAGATGGTGGGGGTAGATGTAGTGGCCTTAGTTGATACAAATACCAATCCTAAATCAGTTGATCTAATTATTCCAGCTAATGACGATGGTCGCGGTAGCATTGAATTTATTGTTGACCAATTGATACAGGCCTATGCTAATGGTAGGGCTGCTAAAACTAGTGGAAAGAAAACAGTTGAAGTTAAAAAAATTAAAGTTAAGGTTGAAGTTAAAAAAATTAAAGTTAAGACTAAAGAAAAGAAGAAGACTGAGCTAAAAAAGAAGAAGACAGAAACGAAAGGTTTATAGTATGACAAATATTACTGCAATAGATGTTAAAAAACTTCGTCAAGCAACTGGAGCGGGGATGATGGATTGCAAAAAGGCTTTAGAAGCTGCTAAGGGAGACGCTGGTCAAGCTCAAGAGATTTTACGTCAAAAAAGTTTAATTAAAGCTGATAAAAAAGCTGATCGCGAGACCAAAGAAGGCTATATTGCTAGTTATGTGCATACCAATAATAAAACCGCTACATTGGTAGAAATTCTTTGTGAGACTGACTTTGTGGCTCGCAATGAAAATCTGCAAAAAATGGGTAAAAATGTGGCGATGCAAGTAGTAGCGATGAATCCAGCAGACGTGACTGAGCTACTTGCTCAAGATTACATTCGCGATACTAAGATCACTGTAGAGGAATTGGTTAAGCAAACCAGCGGACTTTTGGGTGAAAAATTGATGATTAACAGGTTTGTACGTTATGAAATTGGTTTAGAATAAATTAATGACCAGGTTTTTAATTTTAATCATTTTAATTGTGTTAATTATCGGGTCTATTTTGGTAGCTGGGCCACATTTATTTACTCTAGATAACAATAAGCATGTTGTGTTCTCTTCATCAAAAATAGATGGTTCTAAAAGTCAAATATATTTTGCATATTTTTTGCCATCTGTACAAAAAATTCAGATTTTTCCGCTCAGCTCACAGTTGGTAGAGGTTATTGGTGGCTATGGCGAGTATCAGCTCGAAGCTGTTTATCCGTTATTAAAAATGGAGAAAAAAGATCATCGTTTTCAATCAGCTGCTATGAGCTGGGCAGTGGGGGTGGTGGTAGATGAAGTGTCAGATTTTAGTTTTCAATCAAATTTAGAAACAAAAAAACATCTTCAAAGACAGCTTAAAAACATGGTCATTAAAGACTTGGCTCATCCTCAGCTGTTAGTTGAGTCGCTTAAACTACTTTTTTTTACCAGATCTATACCAATGGAGCAGGTTAAAATTGAAACTCAACCAATAGCTTTAGATCAACTTAAAACTTCTGCAGCCTCTATGATTTATGAAGATTGCCTGGTAGCAGTGGTTAATACTACAAATAAAGCTGGTTTGGCAGCAGAGATGTCAACAATTTTGGAGAAGACTGGGGCAGTGGTAGTAAGAATTGTTGATCAAAGTAGTCCTTATCAACTATCAACTTTTTCTTATGAGGCTGATAATTTAGCGTGTCAGGCTTTAGTAGATCGAGCTCAAGCTCTTTTTCCTACTCAAATAGTTAAGCAGGATAATTATAAATTGAGGCAGGAATACCGTGCAGATTTAGTGATTTTTATTGGGGAAGATTTAGCTAAAAAAATAAATTAATCTTCTCGAGTTTGAATATCATCGATGGTTTTTTCAGCATCGGTGTCAGTATCTACAATTTCAACTGGAATATCCCCTTCTAACATTGATTCATCGACTTCATTGATAGTAGCAGTAATACTACCATGGCTATTGGGGAAAGAGTTGGTGTTTTTATTTCTTTTGGAGCGCTCAAGTTCTCTGAGGTGAACTACGCAATATGATTTATCACAAGATCTAACGCGGCATGAATAAGTATTGCCTGATTTAATTAATTTAGTGAGTCTAAAGGATAGGTCTTCGGGTAGAGAACCGATATAAACGTCATCGCGACAAATTGAAATATAGCGATTTTTAGGCTGAAGTTGACACTCTTGACCAATAGATATTTTGGAGAGTACATTTTTATCAGCTAGTCTGTAGAGCTCTACAGACTTAGTTTTTCCTGGTTCTTCGATAAAATATTCATTTGAAAATGATGGAAGATTAGTATTTTGTTTGTTTTTAATTCTCTCTAGATGTTTTTTAGCTAATTTATTGGAACGGTCAACCCCTAGTACTAATTTAAAATATTTTTTAGCCTTGGTTGATTTATTAAGCTGGAGATATGTCGCTCCTAATCGATTGAGGGCGTTAATATCTAAGGGTTTTAACTCCAAAAGCTTTTGGTTAATTTGAATTGCTTTTTCCCAATTTTGATTTTTGGCGGCATTAATTGCTTGTTGTTGAAGTTTAAGAGTTTGACTCATGTGTGCCTAGAGGTAGCTACTAAATAATTAGTAACGACGAAGAATACCGTGCTGGTCAATGATTGTCAACTGACAATAAAAATTTTACAATTCTGTCTAAAGCTGATAAATAAATAATGAAAGGAAGCAATTTATGTCAGGACATAGTAAGTGGTCCAATATTAAAAACCGTAAGGGTGCTCAGGATAAAAAAAGAGGTAAGTTGTTTGGTCAGTTATCTAGACAAATTCGGGCTGCTGTTAAAGAAGGTGGTTCTGGTGATCCTGCGCAAAATCCAACCCTGCGTACTGTTTTGGAGAAAACTCGAGAGGCCAACATGCCTAAAGAGAATATTGCGCGAGCAATTGATAAGGGCTTGGGGAAAAATGGCGCTAGCATGGTGCAAGAGATAGTTTATGAAGGTTTTGGACCAGGTGGAGTAGGGATGCTGGTGACGACAGTCACGGATAATGTCAATCGCATGAGTTCTGAGCTAAAAAATTCTTTTTCTACAGCTGGTGGTAGTATGGGTGCACCCGGGAGTGTGATGTATATGTTTAGTCGGGCTGATGCTACTTTACAAAACAGTAGTGGACAAGTGGAAGAGAGTTATATCTGTGTCACTCATATTCCTATTAAAGATGAAAGTACTCAACAACAGCTTCAAAATTTAATCGATATATTGCTAGAAAATGAGGATGTAGAAGAAGTTTTTTGTGCTGGGGTGTGGAGTAATAAAGAATAGAGTACAATGTCTTTGTCTATGAGACGTCGTGAGAAATTTGTAGTTACTTCTATTTTATTGAGCTTGGGTTTATTGGGAGTTGCATATGTGTCTCTCGAGTTGCGATATTGGGCAGTTGGGTTATTGTCTATGCTGTCTTTTTTTATGTCTGCTTGGGCTTTAGCAGACGATCTTCAGCCCCATGAGTGGTTCACAATAGTTCCTTTTCCAGCCCTATATGCAGCTGCAGTTGGGTTATTTTACTTTTTGTTACCAGAGAGCTTTGTGAGCAAGCTAATTATTTTAGGAATTTTTGGAGTCGGTATGTACGCTTTGTTTTTAACCTCAAATATCTACTCAGTCGCCAAGGGTAGAACCATCCAGCTACTTCATGCTGCCCATGCGATCGGGTTATTGTTTACCCTTTTGACTTCACTATTGTTTACCAACACAGTTTTTGGATTAAGATTACCTTTTTATCTCAATGGTTTATTAGTTGGTTTGCTTCATTTCCCGCTGGTTTTAATGTCGCTTTGGTCAGTTAAGCTAGAAAACTATGTAAGTGGGGAAATTTCAGCTTTAAGCGGCGTTCTAACCTTATTTTTAATTGAGCTGGCTTTGATTTTATCTTTTTATCCTTTTTCGCAATGGAACATGGCTTTGTTTATTATGGCATTTTTATATGTTGGTCTAGGAATTTTACATAATTTTTTAAAAGAGCGTTTATTTAAGAGTACTTTGCGTGAATATAGCCTAGTAATGGTGTTTATTGTTGTCATGTTTATAATTTTTTTCCCATATAAGTAGAAAGTAGAGAAGAGTTATTAAAAAAGATAGCCTTAAACCAGAGAAGAGGGAAGAGGTTGATATAGTTTGATATAGCTGTGAAAATTGTGGAAAACTAAATATTATAGGATTTAATTAATAATTAATTGATATAGTTTCTAATTGCAGTAAATCTTGTTTAAAGGGAAGTAAAACTAAGCATAGAATACCAGAGGTACTTCTCTGGAGGAGCAAGAGATGCCAGAATTATATAAATAACCCGAACATGGGTTTACCAGGCTAGCCTGGAGAGTGCTGTGATAAGAAATGGAGCTTCGCGTGGTTGAAAACAGACTCATTGAGGGAGGAATTATAAATTTAAAGCTTGTTTATGTCTTTTTAGCAGGGTGTAGTAGTGAAACTCCTCTTTTCAAAGGGTGCATGGATAAAATATAGATAATATATTGTGTCGCACAATATAACTTTTGCGACGTAATGCTTAAATAAGTCAAGATAGGTTTTTATTACCTCTTTTAATCTTATTTTGTAATATATTCAGGTTTATAAATTTATTTGTTTTATTAATATTTTGTGTTTCTGCTCTGTTTATTGGCGTTGGTATCATTCCTAGGTTTTTTAAGTATGTCCTTTTTTATTTATTGGTGTTCTCTATTAATTTTAATAATTTTGTAAGTTTGATACGCAAATTAGATGCAGGATTGGTCATCTAACTATGCAAAAAGCCGTTTTTGAAGCATTTAAATAGCTTATCTCTAGTAGGTGGAAGTATTCTTAGCCTGGTGCATCAATTTTAAGCATGTGTTTTGTATAAAAATTAGTCTCAATAAAATTTTTAAAATAATGATTAGTAGAAATTCATGCTCTGTGATTATTCTGTGATTATCGTGTATTCAAACTTTGCTATTTTATTTTGTTAAATAATTGTTAAATTTTGTAAATTAAATTTTTTTTTAAAAATAAGCAGTGCTGTGATAAGAATTGGAGTTAAAAAATAAGCGTAAAATAAAATAATATAAAAATTATGTCTTCAAAGAGAGGTCGCATCCTTTTTTCTGTGATTTAATTAGTTTTTCTATCAATTTATATCGAAGTATATCATAAATTTTAGATTGATATATGGGAATTATTTACTAGAAATAGATATTAGCAAATACTTGAGGAGTTTGCTAGTGTCTGATAGTATTTAGGTGTGAGTACCTCTACCCTACCATATGAATCAATTATAAATTTTTTAGAACATCTAGAAGTTGAGCGTAATTTAAGTCCGTTAACAATTAGAAATTACGGTCATTACTTAAACAGATTTGCACAGTGGTTTAAAAATCATGGTTATAAAGATATTAAAGAGTTGGATCAGGAGGTACTGCGAAAATACAGGGTGTATCTAAATAGATACACAGATAAACACGGTGATCCTTTGAGTAGAAAAACTCAATCTTATTATATAATTGCTCTGCGCTCTTGGCTAAAATGGCTGGTTAAGAATGATGCCCGGGTGCTTCAGCCAGAGAAAGTTGATCTTCCTAAGGGGGAATCACAGCATATGCAGTTTTTGTCAATAGAACAGATGGAAAGATTAATGAATCAGCCAAATTTAAGCTCTAAGGCTGGACTACGAGATAAGGTTATTCTTGAGGTGCTTTTTTCAACTGGTTTACGGGTGAGTGAGTTGGTTTCTCTTAATCGAGATCAAGTAGATACCAAGCGGCGCGAGTTTGGGGTGATTGGTAAGGGTCGTAGGCCTAGGGTAGTATTTTTAAGTGACCGAGCTGTAGTTTGGTTGGATAGGTGGTTAAATAGTCGAGAAGATGATTGGCGTCCTGTTTTTATTCGCTTTTCTGGTAAGAAGCCAGAGCTATTTAAAGATGGTGAAGAGATGCGCCTCACAGCTAGAAGTGTGCAACGGCTAGTAGATAAGTATGCAAAAAGAGCTAAGCTTCCAGTTAAGATTAGTCCGCATGGTATTCGTCACACTTTTGCCACCGATTTATTAGCTAATGGAGCTGGGCTTCGAGAGGTACAGGAGATGTTGGGGCATAAGAATATTGCTACCACTCAAATCTATACACACGTGACTAGACCACAGTTACGAAAGATGCATCAGAAATTTCACTCTGATTTATAATTAGCTCAAATTGAGCAGAGTTTTTGTTATCGGTCATTAGCAGAATAGTATTTTAATTGCTAATAGGAGTGTTAAAAAATTAATATTGATGTATCGGGATAATTTTGGGAAATATTTTATTAGCTCTTCTCTACTCTGGGGGAGAGAAATG
>JAHJBU010000029.1 GCA_018813375.1 Patescibacteria group bacterium | reverse complement strand
TTTACATATCGTTTTCACCAGGGTGGGAAAAATTTAAAAGGCATGACTTTTGGCAACCTCTTTATGGCCGCCATGGCAGATATCATGGGTTCACAAAAGAAAGGCATTGAGGAAACTTGTCGCTTATTACAAGTCAAAGGCAATATTATTCCCATCAGCTATGACGATGTCAGGCTAGTGGCCACTTATGAAGACGGCAGTCGGGTGATAGGTGAGCACCATATTGATGAGCCTAGTCACGATGGCAAACTTAAAATCACCAATCTTGAAACTCGACCTAAAACAAAACTCAGCGAAGAAGCTAGGCAAACCTTACTCACGGCAGATTTAATTATCTTAGGGCCAGGTGACTTTTACACCAACACCATTGCCAATCTAATCATCGATGGCATGCTAAAAACTCTTAAAAAAAGCCGAGCAAAAATTTTATTCGTCTCTAATCTGATGACTAAATATGGAGAGACCTACAACTACACGGCTAAAGATTTTTTCAGAGATTTAACCAAGTACTTACCCCTAGAGTTAATCGATTATGTCTTAATTAACAATAATTCTGAATTTCCCAAGGGAGTTTTGCCTCTTTATAAAAAAGAGCATTCTATTCCTGTCAAAGACGATCTCAAACCCAGTGATTTAAACAGCCACGTGAAGTTAATTAGAGCTGATCTTCTCTCTAGATTTGCGCCTCATAAAGCAAAAGGCGATCGTTTAAAACGGAGCATGATCCGCCATGATCCAAATCGTTTAACCAATGCTATTATGAAATTACTTAAAAAGTAAAAAATAAAGCATGTCTAAAAAAATACCCCTATTTATAGTTTTAGCCGGCGGTCAGGGTCAACGTTTTGCTCCATTGGTCACTAATAAAACCATCTTTCCATTTATGGACAAGCCCTTATTGTTCTGGCAACTCAAACAACTCCAAAGAGTTGGAGTCAAAAACGTACTCATTGCGACTAATTCACAAAACCACGCTTATCTGGAGAAACTAAAAATTAAAGGTTTAACTATTCAAACCAAGCGTCAATCACAGCCACTAGGGATGGCTGATGCGTTACTTCATTTGACTAAAGAGATCGGCAATCAGCCAGTGGTGATCATGAATGCAGTTGATGTGGTCAGTGATGATTTATTTAAAACATTAATTCAAGAAATTGAAACTAGTCAACCTCAAGGACTAGTCACTGGCATCAAAGTCAAAGAATATTTTCCTGGAGGATATTTGCAACTCCAGGGCTCTCAAGTCACCGGGGTGATTGAAAAACCACAACCAGGTCAAGAGCAGAGTGATTTGGTCAACTTAGTTTTTCATTACTTCAGTCAACCTCAAAAATTTATTAAGCTTTTAAAGCAGACTTCTAGCCAAGATGACGATGTTTATGAACAAGCACTGACACAATTAATGCAACAAGAGAATTTTGGCTTCATTAGCTACGATGGCTATTGGGGAAAACTCAAATACCCACATTTTGTGCTAGATGTCATGCAACTTTTTTTAACTCACCGCTTACAAACTAAAATTAATCCTTCAGCTCAAATTTCAGATCAAGCAGTAATAGAGGGACAGGTTTTTATAACTGAAAATGTTAAAGTGGAAGCTGGAGCAGTAATTAAAGGACCAGCCTACATCGGACCCAACACCATTATTGGCAATCACGCCTTAATCAGACAATCCATGATTGAGCGCGATGTAATTGTAGGTTTTGGAAGCGAGGTGACCAGAAGTTATATTGGTCCAAAGTGCATGCTGCATCACAATTTTATCGGTGATTCAGTTTTAGAAGCAGAAGTTAATCCTAGCTTTGGTACCGTCACCACTAATTGGCGATTAGATAAAAAAACAGTCCAACTTAAAACTCTGACTGCAAATGTAAAAACTAACAAAGAAAAATTAGGCGCTATTCTAGCTAAAAGAGTATTTTGTGGTGTCAACTGTAGTTTTATGCCTGGAGTAACAGTTGGAGCAGATGCTAGAATTTATCCACATCTAGTTATTAATCAAGCCTTACCAGCTAACGCTACTCTCAAATCTTCCCAAAACTAAAAAAATGTGCCATACTGATTACTGATAATAATTAAATTAAAAAGGTTCTTATGAAATCTCGCTTTATTGTTTTGCTCTCAATATTTACAGTTATGATGATGGTTGCACCTCAAGCATTGGCATTAGAAATCAAAGTAGATAACCAAGGAGTAGTCCGTTTTTACGACAATAGTGTTCTGGGAAGAAATACCAACTCAGCTAATCCTTCACTTATCTCCAACCCAAATTCTCAAGTCAGGCCAATTCAAAACATGCCAGATTCTCAAGTCAGGCCAATTCAAAACATGCCAGATTCTCAAGCCAAGCCAATTCAAAATATGCCGGATTCTCAAGCCAAGCCAATTCAAAACATGCCAGATTCTCAAGCCAGGCCAATTCAAAACATGCCGGATTCTCAAGCCAGGCCAATTAGAACTATCCCAGCCTACGAAGACAAACAGATTTATCTGAGACCAGATTCAAATGAAACCACGGTTGAAATTCGAAAACTACCAAGTACTACCGATAGAGTAATTGAGGGTCGTAAAAATTTTCAACCAACGGAGGTAATGAAAGCTGATTATGTTGAAATGAGCTTTCCAGCTCAATTAACAGAAGATCAAATAAAAGTAGCTAAAGAAAAACGAGCTGAAATTAGAAAAGATCAGGAAGAAAAAATTAAAAACCATGGTGAAAAACCTCAAGAAATACAAAATCAACTAAAGGAACAGCAACAAATCCGTGAAAAGTACCTGCAAAAACTTCAAGAAACCAGAAAAGAAAGACACCAAGAGACTGTTGAGGTTAAAAATAGAACTGAGAGTGGTGAAAATATCTTAGGACTCAAATCTCGTCATACCACGGCCCTACTTAAAAATGGGGCAGAATTCCAACTAAACCCAACTACAAATGAGGTTACTGTCACTACTCCATCTGGGCAAGAGCATGCCCTCAATCATCTTCCTGACCAAGCCATAGAAAGAATGGAGGCAGCTGGCTTCTTTACGGAAGATGGTAGCGTTGAAAAAGAGATTGAAGTTCAAACTTATGATAATGGCGAGCTCTTCTACCGTAAACAAGATAAAATAAAAAAGAGATTATTTGGAGTAATTCCAGTTCAGGTTGATTCTGAGGTTATCCTAAATGATGCCACTGGTGAGGTAATTGAAAAAGAACTAGCTCCCGACTCACTCTTTAAACAGTTTATCAATGCTGTTTCATTTTAGGTTTAAATTTTAAGTAAGCAAGTTATATAATGCCTACTATGATTAAAAAGGCAATTATTACTACTGCTGGATTTGGCACCAGATTTCTACCAATCTCCAAAACTATCCAAAAAGAAATGCTCCCTATCCTCAATAGACCAGTGGTAGATTATGTAGTTGAGGATTTAGTTAAAGCAGGTATTGAAGAAATTATTTTTGTCATCAATGAACACAATATTCAAATAAAACACTACTACTCTGAAAATTTAAGACTAAAGCAGTATTTAGAAAAAATGGGCAAATCTAACAGATACCAAGAGGTTGTTGGTGTTCACCAACAGGCTAATTTTACTTTTATTAAACAACCAGATGATGAACAATATGGCACAGCAGTGCCGGTAAAGTTGTGTGAAGAGCTACTTAAAAACGAGGAAGCATTTTTAGTTTTCATGGGGGATGATTTTATTTACAGCAATAATGGTGACTCAGAAGCGGCTAAAATGGTTGAGCTTTTTGAAAACAATCAAGTGGGTGGCATAGCTACTTTCATTGAAAAGCCCGATGAAGAACTGCATCTATATGGTATTGCTGGAATTGAAGAAAAAAATGGCGTTAAGTATCTTCAAAAACTAGTGGAAAAGCCAGCCTCCGGAACAGCTCCATCCAATCTAGCCAATATTAGTAAATACATTTTTACTCCAGAAGTATTTGAGATCATTAGAAATCAAGAAGTTGATCCTAAGTCTGGAGAGCTATATATCACCGACACAGTTGGAGAACTAGCCAAACGCTCTAAAGTAGCAATTCATATCCCAGAAGGGGAATACTTAGATGGAGGAAATGTTAAAAATTGGCTAAAGGCAAATTTAACTGTTGCTTGGGATGATCCTAAACTAAAAGAAGAACTAACTAACTTTATACAAAATTCTTTATCGGATTGCAAAAAAAACTTTACTTAACTCGATATTTTCGCTTTACACTATCTATCTTCTTTTAATTTTTCATATATGTTTAATTTATAATCTCCTGTATCTCGCGCTTCTACCAAGACCAATACGCTCGATTTTTTTAAATTGTAATAATCTATCAAGTGCCTGTTTTATAGTGGCTCGAGGGATTTTTGTTTTTTTGACAAGCTCGCCAGTGCTAACTTCTTCTATATTTTGTAAATACTGCCAAACAATCAACTGTTTTACAGACAAAAGTTTTTCTATATTTTCTTTTGACAAAAGTTCTTCTGCCATTTTTACTTGTTTAATTAAAATAGTGAAAAAAAACTCAAGCCATGGAGTGATATCTTCTTTTTTAGAACCCATTGTTTTTTGACTTTTACGCAAAGCAATATAATACTCTGATTTATTATCTTCAACTAATTTTTCATGAGATACATAAGACATATATCCGTAGCCTTCTTTAAGAAGCAAAAGATTTGTCAAAACACGAGAAAGTCGACCATTACCATCTTGGAATGGATGAATCTTTAAAAACTCTACTAAGAAATTTGCCACGATAAGAAGCACGTGATATTTTTTCTCAAAAAAAGCATTGTTAGTCCACTCAATCAATTCCTGCATTTCTTTAGGAGTAAGATATGCGACGGTGGTATCAAAAAGAATACCCACAGACTCGCCGACCTCATTTACCATGTGAACTTTATTTTCCTGCTTTTTATAATCACCTCTATGCCTTTGATCCTTATCAACATGCTTGAGTAACTCTTGATGAAAGTGCTTAACAGTGCTTTCGTTAAAACGAAGGGTCTTCCAAGAATTAAAAACATTCTCTAAAAGTTCGTAGTATCCTTTAACCTCCTGCTTATCGCGGTCAGTGAATTTTTGAATAGAGATGCCTCTCATCATTTTCTCAACATCCTCGTCTGAAAGTTTCGAACCCTCAATACGAGTAGAAGCACCGGTGGAAGTAATCAAGACAGATCGCTTGAGACGACCTAAAACTTGAGGGCTAAGTTGCGCTCCTGTAATCCATCTTCCTTTTAACTCATCAATTTGTCCTATTTTTAATATAACAGTGGCTGAAACATGCTCAAGCCGTTGATCAAATCTATCCAGTACCAAATCATTTTTAGTGATATTTTTCTTATTTTTTGTCATAAGGTTAATTGGTTATATTAACTACATCCAATTATAGCCAATTAATAAATTTGAATCAATATAAATTACGTATGTTGTTAAATTCTAGCAATGGTTAATTTTTTCCCCACCTCATACACAACAATGCTCATGAAAACATAGCCTCCAAGCACCAGCCACTCATTAATTCCCAGTGGTACTGTATGAAGAATGTTATTGAAAAAGGGCACGTATAAGGCAACTAAAAACAACATGATTCCTATTGCTGTAGCAAAAGTAAACAGCTTATTAGAAAAAGGATTTATGTGCAAAATAGACAGCTTTAACCCTCTAACAGAGTAGATGTAAAAAAGTGAAGCTAAACCTAATCCTACAAAGGTTATAGTTCTTGCATAGTCTAGGTCTCCACTTGTTTTCCAATAATAAAAGAAGAGGCTAAATAGTGTTACGTCCATAATTATTGAGTAAGAAGCAATTAGTTTCTTCATTTGAGTATTTAATATTGGTTCATTTTTCCCCCTCGGTGCTTCACTCATTACATCTTCCTCAATCTCGTCAAAGGATAGAGATATGGCAGGTGCTGCATCTTCTATTAATTTTATCCAGAGTATTTGAACAGGCAGAATTGGGAGAGGTAATCCTAGTACTACCGAGCTTCCCACGATAATCATCTCAGAGAATGCATCTGTGACTAAATATAGGACTACTTTGCGGATGTTATTAAAAACAATTCTACCCCTTTTAATTGCCTCAACAATTGTTTTGAAGTTATTATCCATTAAGACTAGATCAGCGGTTTCTTTAGCCACATCGGTACCTGAGCCAACGGCAACGCCGATATCAGCTTTTTTAATTGCTGGGGAGTCATTAACGCCATCGCCAACCATTGCAACTACCTCACCATTTGCCTGAAAGGCAGCGATTATTCTAATTTTATGCTTTGGTTCAACTCTAGTAAATATAGTTACATTTTTTACCATATTTTGAAGCTCTTCATCGGTTATTTCATCTAATTGACTACCCTCTACCACATTATCTGCAGATACCTTAATCCCTGCCTCTGAAACAATTGCCATGGTGGTTAATTTGTGATCACCTGTGATGATAACTGGTCTAATTCCAGCACTAATACATTGCGCAATAGTGCGTTTAATCTCTGGTCTTAGGGGATCTTTTAAGGCTATTAGTCCCACAAATACTAAATTATTAACTTTATCTTTAGAAAACTCACTTGCTTTTATGGGATTATCCTCAAGTTGATACGCCACCGCTAGTACTCGTAAGCCTTGAGCAGTTAAAAGTTGATGTTGTTTTAGAATTTTATCTTTTTTATCGTTACTCAGCTTTACCTTAGTTCCCTCAACATCTACGTAAGATGAAAGGGATAGGATTTTTTCCGGAGCTCCTTTAGCATAAACAGCAGATCCTTTGTTTTGTTTGTGTAGAGTTGCCATAAATTTATACTCCGAGTCAAAGGGGACTTCGGCAATTCTAGGCTCCTCAACTTCCCACATTTCTTTTTTTAACCCAGCAGAACGAGCCGCCAATAGTAGGGCTTTTTCTGTTGGATCACCCACAATAGTCCAATCATTAAGACTGTCCTTGGGGTTTTCAATTATGGCATTGTTACATAACAAGCTTATTTTTAGGGCGATAACATGACTAGCTTCACCATCGGGTTGAATAGTTGAAGAAAATGAGTCTCCATCATGAGAAACTTTTGTTTTTTCGGTAATGATCTCTGCAACTCTCATTTCTCCTTTTGTTATAGTTCCTGTTTTATCAGTGCAGATTACAGAAACTGAGCCCAGTGTTTCTGCAGCTACCATTTTTCTTACTAAACCTTTTCGTCTAGCAAGTTTTTGTGTACCAATTGCTAATACTACGGTCATTGCAGGCAACAACCCCTCTGGCACAGCTGAAACTACCACCGCTACTGAAGTCATAAACATCTCAAAGAGAGGTTTTCCTGTTAAAATCCCAATGCCAAAGATAAGGATGTTTACTCCAACTAATATTAAGCCCATGGTTTTCCCAAAGTCAGAAAGTTGTTTTTGGAGAGGAGTTTGTCCGCTTTGTACCTCTTTTACTAAATTTGCAACATGACCTAATTCAGTGTGTATGCCTGTGGCGACCACAACCGCTTTTGCTTTTCCTCTGGCTACCACAGTTCCCATAAAAACCATGTTATTTCTATCTGCTAGGGAAGTATTTTGTGACAAGACAGCTGTAGATTTTTTAGAAGGAAAAGATTCTCCCGTCAGAGTTGCCTCAATTACCTCCAGGTTTTGTGCTTCTATTAATCTTGAGTCTGCTGGAATCTTGTCACCGGGAGATAAAATAATAATATCTCCAGGTACGACTTTTTCTTGATTTACAATAATCTCAGCGCCATCTCTTACCACTCTTGTTTTGTATTTCACCATCTCGCTGAGGTGAGCAAGTGCTTTATCAGCTTTATATTCTTGCAAAAACCCAACGATCCCACTAACAAGAATTACTACTAGAACTATCCAGCCATCAACAAAGTGTGCTGTTAAAAAGCTGAGAATTAAAGCAAAAAGTAATACGTAAATAAGTGGATTGTGAAACTGGTGAAAAAAAAGCCAGATAGCTGATAGTTTTTTTGCTTGTGGAAGGCTATTGGGACCGAATTTATTTAAGCGCAAACTAGCTTTTACACTAGAAAGACCTTCCGTCGATGTGTCTAGAGACTCGAGAACAGCTGGGATTGATA
Organism: Patescibacteria group bacterium; assembly: GCA_018813375.1. GTDB lineage: Bacteria > Patescibacteriota > Microgenomatia > UBA1400 > PJMF01 > JABBGTR01. The sequence continues at coordinate 72 of JAHJBU010000029.1, read as the reverse complement.
AATCGTGATACGACTTATTTTTCATCACTATATACTATCTAAGTTAGGCTTTTTTATCTAGGCTTTAAAACT
>JAHJBU010000028.1 GCA_018813375.1 Patescibacteria group bacterium | reverse complement strand
CTCCACGCTTGAGACATATAAAAACCAATATGAGCAACTTAAACGCTGGGCTTGGGGAACCAGCGATGATGCATATATTATCCGCCAGTATGTTCTGACTGAAGGAATGCCATTTCTTGACAAAACAATTAGGGTATTAAAAGTAATTGAAGACCATTTCCTCTGGCCAGTTAATTGGTTTGCCATCACAGTCTCTGCCATCCTTCCTCCATTATTAAATGAGCAATTTAATCGCACCATGATTGGAAAAACCCTCCCACAAGTCACATCTTTTTTGCTAACGCTTTCTCTAGTATCTATGGTGGTTATCTTTATCATTGATGCGCTTAATCGCCCACCAAGACCCAATAAACGCAACTTATTTTCTTACATCATTCAACCTATGGAATTTTTAATGTTACCTATCATAGGTTTCTTTTTCTCAGCTCTACCCGGTATTGATGCTCATACAAGGCTAATGATGGGAAAATATATCGAATACAAAGTTACTGAAAAGGTCTAGCTTCCGATCTTAGTTTCCTGCATAATAATAGTCATATGCTTACTCTAGCAAAACGTTTTGATCATTGGCTCCATTCACACTTATTTCTTTTAATTGCTCTATTACTTTTGATAATTTTACGTATTCCCAATTTTTTTGAGCCTTATTGGTATGGCGATGAAGGTATTTATCTGACTGTAGGCAATGCAATTAGAAACGGAGAAAGGCTCTACACTGAAATTGTAGATCACAAAACACCTATTATTTATTTTTTAGCAGCTGTTCCCAATCAACTTTACTTTAGGTTTTTGACTCTCTTCTGGATGATTATTACCACCACGGCTTTTTATGAGGTAGGGAAGAAAATTTTTAAAAAGCAGTTGCCACTGATAATCTCAACTTTTGTTTTTGTAGTTTTGACCTCTGCTCCTTGGTTTGAAGGCAACATTCCAAATGGTGAATTGTTTGTCATGGGCTTTGTGCTTGTAGGAGCTTGGCTAATAACAAAAACAAAACTCTTTGATCTCTTTATAGAAAAACGCAAAACCCTGAGGGTTGCTAATAACCACATTGGACTATATTTTGCTGGTATTTGTTTTGGCTTGGCTATTTTAACTAAAGTCCCAGCCATTCTAGATATTCTAGCTTGGCTAGCAATTATTTGGTTTGTGATGACCAATAGAATTAAACTTTTATATAATTCCAAAACAAAATCACAGTGGTGGCAATTATTATCTAAAGTAGGTTTTCAGCTATTAATAATAATCGCTGGCATTATCACCCCGATCTTGATTTCGATAATTTACTTTATATCCATAGGCTCAGGGCAAGACTACCTTCAATTTGGTTTACTTTATAACTTTCACTACACTGCCAATTGGGGACTACCATTTAAAAATCAAATTTTAGAAAAACTCTTTACTTTACCTGGTAAATTAGCAATCGCCACATTAACCTATCTAGTACTAACTTTTCAATCTAAAAAATTTAAGCCCACTCATCAGCTCATTGCTGGTTGGTTTGTATTATCTTTAGTGGGAGCTTTGCTTTCTAATAGACCCTATCCTCATTACTTCCAACAGCTAGTTCCATCACTAGCTTTATTATTGGGCGTTATTAGCACCACTATTAAACTTAAAAAGAAACAAAGGCAGCCCATGATTATGATGGGGTCATTCTTAATAGGTCTATTTATTGGAGCTTTAGTTTTACTTGATTTTGGAGCCTATCCAACCCTTTCCTACTACCAAAGATTTTTCCAATTAATTACTCATCAAATTTCCCCAGCGCAATACCATCAATCATTTAACCACTTAATGACTGACAACTACCAGGCAGCCGAAGTCATTGCTAAATCAGGAGTTGATGAAATATTTATCTGGGGGACAAATCCAATGCTGTATGCATTATCCAAGACTAACCCTACTGGCAAATTTACTGTTTCTTTTCACATTAAAGACCTAAATGCTTATCAAGAAACCATGGATAGCGTTTATAATAAAAAACCACTTTTTATCATAGTAATGAATGATGAACATGAAAAATTACCAGGGTTAGATGAGTATTTGCAAAATCATTACATTGCTAACTCTAATTTTACCAACTTTAGCCTCTGGAAAAGACTACCTGACTCTCTTTTACACAATTAATTATGAAATCACGGCTTAGTATTTCTAAACATCTGAGAACACCTTTTTTGTTCTCTTTTTTAATTTCTTCGTTAATGATGCTAATAACTTTAGGAGTATACTTTGGCCTTCAACCACAAATTCCCTTATTTTATTCTCTCCCACGACCAATTCAGCATCTGGTGAGTAAAGAATGGTTGTTTTTGCTCCCCAGTATTTCATTTATGATTAGTTTTCTTCATCTATCAATTGCTCAATTATCCCAAAAAAGAAATTTACTTTTACTAAAAATATTTGCCTGGACTACTACTGGAATTCAGATTATATTGCTCTTGGCATTACTACGAATCATAATAATCGTTAAATAAATTTATGTGGCCCCTTATCTTATCTGCCACCACTAGCTTTCTTCTAGCACCTTTGGTTATTCGTTTTTATAGATCTCACAATTGGGTGGATGACCCCCACAAATCAAAACATGCTAAAAAAACTCATTTACTGCCAGTGCCTCGCGGGGGTGGATTGGTTGTTTATGCAGGTATTCTTCTAGCTTCGTTAATTTTTTTACAAATTGATAAATATTTAATAGGTATCTTATTGGGTGGATTGCTATTGGTAATTGGAGGGGTATTAGACGATATTTTTGACATCCACCCGTTGTTACGATTGGGCATTAATATTTTATCTGCCCTAATAGTGGTTGGTTTTGGAATAGGAATTGCCTACGTAACAAATCCTTTTGGACCAGGGGTAATTCATCTTAATTGGCCCCAAATTCCCATTTTTCTTTTTGGAAAAACTAGAACTATCTGGATTTTAGCTGATCTTTTTGCCTTACTTTTTATTGTCTGGAACATGAATATTGTCAATTGGGCTAAGGGAGTTGATGGCCAGTTACCTGGCTTTGTCAGTATTGCCGCCATTATGATTGGCTTATTGTCATACCAATTTATTGATGATCCTACCCAATTTAATACTGCTCATTTAAGTTTTATTGTTGCTGGCGCTTATTTAGGATTATTATTCTGGAACTGGTATCCACAAAAAATGATGCCAGGCTATGGAGCTGGTTCTCTTGCTGGATATCTACTAAGCATTTTAGCCATACTATCTGGCGCCAAAGTAGCTACTATTCTCATGATACTAGCTATCCCTACAGCTGACGCAATTTTTACTATTTTACGCAGAATAGTGGCTGGCAAATCTCCTTTTTGGGGGGATAGAGGGCATCTTCACCATAAATTAATGGATGTTTTAGGATGGGGGAAACGACGTATTGCTATTTTTTATTGGACTTCAAGTCTGGGTCTGGGCTGGTTATCGCTTCATCTTCAAACATGGGGTAAGATAGTGACATTAATACTAGTAATGGGTTTAGTTTTTGGTTTTTTAATCTGGGCTAAACTTCACCAACTTAAGCAAAATGAAATCTCTGACTGACAACACACTATTTTTAATTTTCAAATCTGCTCGTCCCAGACAATGGATTAAAAATATTGCCCTTTATGCTGCTTTAATTTTTTCAGGATTCTTTTTTTATAACCCAATTGATGATATTCCTTACTTTGTCACTGTTACTCTAGCAGCCATCATCTTTTCTATTCTAACCTCAAGCATCTACATCATGAATGACATTATTGATTGCCAAGCAGATCAAAAACATCCTTTTAAAAAGAAAAGACCAATTGCTTCTGGTAAACTGCCTGTGCCCATTGCGCTTTTTAGTTCCATTGTTGGCCTAAGCATTGTTTTTTTATCATCATTTTGGCTTTCATCTTTTTTTAGATTAATGATCGCTGCTTACTTTTTTCTACAACTTGCCTATGCCACTAAGCTTAAGCACATTGCTATTCTAGATGTAGTTTCAATAGCATCAGGATTTCTTATTAGAATCTATGCCGGAGCCGTAGTAGTTAACCTTCACATGAGTGTTTGGTTTCTGCTAACTGTAGTTTCTGTCTCACTATTTTTAGCCGTAGGCAAACGCCAAAGCGAACGGACTTTACTTAATAGCTCCACTAAAGAAAACCTGGGTGAAACTCGAGTTTCACTCAAACGCTATAGTCAAAGACTACTTGATCAATACACCGGTATGTTTGCTAATGCCACTTGGCTCTCATACGCATTGTTTGCCTTTCAAGACCAAACTGTTAGACCTGATATTAAATTTGCTACTTTTTATGGCTTCTTACCAAAAACCCTTCAATCACAAAAACTTTTAATGCTAACTGTTCCTTTTGTAATTTATGGAGTCATGAGATACCTCCAATTGGTTTATGAAGATAATCAGGGCGAATCCCCAGAAAGAGTCTTATTACGAGATACCCCGCTACTGGCAACTGTCTTTCTCTTTGGTTTGAGTGTGATGATAATCATTTATGTGCTAAGTTAATTATTAATGAAGTTAAAATACGGCCGACTCATTTTTATTATCATTTTATTATTTGCTTTTTTGAGTCGGATTTATCGGCTTGATATCCCAGAGCGTTATATTTTTGATGAAGTTTATCATGTTATTACTGCCAAACTCATAGCTGCTAATGATCAGCGTGCCTTTGAGTGGTGGCATAGTGCTATTGAGCCAAATACAGCTATAGACTGGCTACATCCGCCATTAGCTAAATATACTCAAGCTTTTTTTATTAAAATTTTTGGGGCAAATAGCTTTGCTTGGCGCTTGAGCTCAGTTATCTTTGGGGTTGGAGTCATCGGATTAATTTATCATTTATCTGAAAAACTTTTTAATGATCAAAGAATTAGTTTGCTAGCAGCTTTTTTGGCTTCTTTAGATGGACTTCTCTTAGCTCAATCACGAATAGCAATGAATGATATTCATGTAACTTTTTTTATTATATTAACTCTTCTATGGTATTTTAGTTATCGATTAAATCCTCGAGACAAAAATTTTCTCCTAGTTGGTCTAGGAGCTGGTTTAGCTATGTCTAGTAAGTGGTCAGGTCTTTTTGTATTAATAGCCGTGTGCTTACTAGAAAGCGTGAGGATAATTAAAGATTTTATTCAAAAGAAAATTAGTTGGGAAAAATTAATCCAGCAAAGTCTTTTAAGAGTTTTAGTTCTAGGATTACTACCATTTGCTATCTATATCCTTTCTTATTCGCAAATGTTCTTGCAAGGTAAGGGCTGGGATCATTTTCATCAGCTACATCGTCAAACTTGGTCATATCAAACTCATTTAGAAGCCACTCATCCATATCAATCTAAACCTTGGCAATGGTTTTTAAATCTTAAACCAGTGTGGTTTCATGTAGATTACGTTAATCAAAACTCAATTGCTAATATTTATTCGATTGGCAATTCTGCCTTATTCTGGGCTGGAGGGATGGCTGCTATATGGACTGTGTGTTTCTTAATATTTTCAAAACTTAATAAAAATCAAAGTCTAGAAATTAAATGCCTCAACTGGCTATTAATCACATACTTTATGGTATGGCTACCCTGGCAACTATCACCGCGAATTATGTTTTTTTATCATTACGCACCAGCAGTGCCTTTGATGAGCATTATCTTGGCTTACTGGTTGGTTAAACTTTGGTCAATTAAAGTGAGCCAAAAATTGCAATGGAACAAAATTATAACTTCATTAGTGATATTTTTAATTTGTGCT
>JAHJBU010000027.1 GCA_018813375.1 Patescibacteria group bacterium | reverse complement strand
TTCAAAAGGGGATATTTCTATTTTATATTAAAATACTCATTTCACTTTTGATGCAAATGCATCAATTTTGATGAGATTTCATCAAACTGAACCTGCTCTTAATTTGGATATAAATACTGCCCAGGCTTAGACTTAAATTTAGGCTTAGACTTTTATAGTTTTTGCCAGGTAGTTTTTCATGTTAATCTCTGGATTTCATCTTTAATTAAAGTGATTACTTGTGGTTTTAGTGATTTGCGCAAGGATTTAAATTTATTTGCCTCGATTAAAAAATTAAGATCTTGGTTAATGATAGTTTGAGTCACCTTTTTTTGGATAAACTCTAATAATCTGTGAAAATAAGCCAGTGGAGTAAGCCCTGTACGCTCAACAATAATAGCGGAGTTATATGAGTGGCCACTTAGAAAAAAGTAATGGATGTCATATAAGTCACGTCCAGCAATAGATTTGTGTTTATCATACCGGTTAGTGAGAGCCACTAGTTTGTGAGCAAACATAGTCTCAATATTTTGACAGACAAAATAACGGTCAATATCAGCCAGAAACTGTGGAGTAAAAGTATCGGCCTGAAAGACAGTGTTAACAGCATCTAGTTTAAGGGTATTGCGCATGGAGTGCTGTTTAGTGGGTACTTTATATTTAAGGTAGTATTGGAGGACTTTTTGGCTAGAGTCTTTAATAGTTAAGTCAAGAGTAGTAAAGATTTTTTTCAAATGTGAGTCAAGTTGTGTTTGGTTTGCATCTGGTAGAAGATCAAAGTCTAGATCAACAGAGAAACGGTCTAGTTTTTTGAGAAGAGCAGCACAAGTGCCGCCTTTAAAGATGAGGTTTTTGGCCAAAAAAGGATTATCAGCAATCTCAATTAGGAGCTGATAAATTTGACCGCGGTGGATAGCATCTTGAGGGCGGGAGAGTTTCACTGTTGGTAGACCTCCTCTTGGATTTTGCTGAGCTGAGTCTGGTCAAGTTGGCTAGGAGCATCTAGGTAGTAGCTTGGATTAAAGTAGAGCAAATCTGCGGCTGCTCGCTCTGGGGTAGCCTGGCGGTGAGTGGTGTGATCAACGATCCCTAGGGGGTGATAAAGGTATTTAGTAGCTAATTGACGGCTGTGGTAGTGATGACCGGCCAGGGAAAAGGTAGACGAGCGTGGTGAACAAAAAGTATAAGCCTGAGGAGGCTGGTTAATAATTCCGGCTTGGAATAAAATTGATCCAGTGCTGAGGTAGCAGTAAGCATGCAGAACACTACTGCCAAGCTCAAGCGGATCAAGCTGATCTAGAGGAATCGTGGAGTAAAGGCCACGTTGGACAGGAATGAGAATGCCTTTTTTGAGGTAGCGGGAGATGGTGACACGTAGTGTAGGGCGATGCCCAATTTGCCATAGTAAAGCTAAATCCTGGGTATGAAACAGTTTTTTATTTTGTTGTAGCAAGATGGTGGTTTTATTTAAATTTAAACTAGTCATTTTTTAGCTTGTGTTCATTTATAGTTAACATTATTGTATATGATAACATAATCCATTCTTATATTAAAATACTCATTTCACTTTTGATGCAAATGCATCAATTTTGATGAGATTTCATCAAACTGAACCTGCTCTTAATTTAGATATAAATACTGCCCAGGCTTAAAATATTAGTGTTAATTAGCACCTTCTCCACCTCGGGAGCTTACTATCTTAAGTTTTATTTGTAGTTTCATACCAGTGGTTTGACGCTCGCTCAACGGTCTTACTAAGAGTTTAATTATCTTTTCCAAACCCCTGTAGTCATTTTGCCCTCCTTTTGACCACCTTTTGACATCCTTTTGCCCTCCTTTTGCCTGCCCCGAAGAAGGCGAGAACGACACCCTCCTGCGGGAGGTTAGTAAGAAGTTAGTGAGGTTGTTTATTATATATATTTTTGTTTACTAGAGATTAATTAAGTGCTGTTTGATTCGATTTACTAATAAGTTAATCACTCCTCTTTTATCTTTGGGTAAAAATTTACCTAGATCTTGTTCTAATTTTTTGAGTGGGAATTTGTCAAGGCGTTGGGATAAGAGGGTGGTGAGCTGAGCTGAGTCAGCCTTAATCCCGGCAGCTTTAAATTTATCCTGGACTAAGTCAGTCTTAATTTTGACCCCTTGTTCAAGTAAATACCAGAGGTCAAAGACATCTCTGCCTTTGCCGCGTGACATTAGGGCGGTGATTTTTTCTGCTAAAATTTCAGCTGGTGACTGATGATTAATTAGGGGAAAGACTATGATTGGGAAGGCGGTAGTTAGAGCTGAGGTTTGAGGATCTAGAGGTTCTTCATTAATTCCTAGATCTAGTCTAATGACTAAAGGATATTTGATCTCTTCATCTTGATAGCGGAGCCGATAACGTATTGATCACTGCCCTGAGTGGAGGAGGACAATCTGGCTGGTTGGTAGCTCTGTTTGGATTTCTTTTTCTAGCTGTGTTATTAGTCCTGTCAACTCTTTTTTATTTAGCGCAGTATCAAAATCTAGATCTTCAGAAAACCTGGCAGAGCCTAGTAAAAGCCGGATCGCTGTCCAGTGATTTTTTTAATAAAACTAATAAGGTTATTGTTTTTGGTGTCGCGAATGTATCTTTTTAACTTATATTTTTTAATGATTGAGAAGTCAAATTCATCTAGCTGATTGGAGCGCAGACCTTTGTAGGCAAAGTAAAAATAATCTAGGAGGCTTTTTTCTGGATCTGCAATTAAGTGATCGGTAATCTTTTCGTAGCCCCAGAAAAGTTTGGGGGAGATGCTTGAGTAAGAGAATTCTTTTCCCTCTAGAGAGATGCTGGTGGTTTTTTTGATGCTAACAGAAGTGATGGCATAACTAAAACCAGTGATGATGCCATACAGGGACAGGGCTGTTTCTAGCGAGATATAGGAAGGGCGGTAAAGAAAATTGGCTAGCCTGAAGTCAGAAAGAGGTGGGTTGATTAAGCCTGAGGTGAGTTTGTAGCTACCGCTTTTGAGATGAGTAGCAACTTTTCTTTTTTCAAGACGCTGGATAATTTTGTATAAGGTATTTCTATTTTTGACCTTAAAAAGCCGGGCAAAGTCATCAAGAGTAAACAGAGGTTTATTTTCTGCTTGAAGTTTGGCGATGATTTGAGCGTCTGTATACGTTTCCATATTTAGTACGATTTTATACTAAAACTATCGTTGTTGCAAACTCCAACACCCCCCCTGCGGGAGGTAAATAAAAAGCTGGTGAAATAGAAATAAAAAGGCTGGTGAAAAAACTTTTCTAAGCTTAAAACCAATCCCCCTGTTTAAAATCAGCTCCCAACTGACTCTAGGCTTAAGACTAATTCC
>JAHJBU010000026.1 GCA_018813375.1 Patescibacteria group bacterium | reverse complement strand
TTTGAATTTCTTATTGCTATTGCTTTTTTTGCCAGGTCATCGCTAATTGGGGTGACATATTGAGCTATTTTAATAAACCAACGTTCGGTGTGATGATCTACGTTGGATGTGATTGGGCTTAGTGGACCGTAGCGTCTGTCAGCAATGCCACCTTTGCCCCATAGATCAGCCCAGTCTAAAAACCATTTAACCTGTGGATAAAAAAATGATTTAATGAGTCCAGGAATAGAAGCTGTTGGGCGATGATTAAAGCCATGAACTATTTCGCATTTAGAAAAAAGAATTGCTATAGTGCGAAATGCAACGTCAAATGGATCATAGCCACCTTTTCTAAATCTATCGGGCAGTAGTCCGATTGACTCAATAATTTTTACACTATCTTCAAATGAGACTTTGGGCAAGAGACTGATTTTTTTGGCACTGGTCCAAAGGGTAACTTGATGACCTAGTTCTGTTAGACCTTGGGCCAAAGAAAGTGATCTAAGATAACTACCGCCAATCTCTTTGGCTTCATAGGTAGAGAAGATAATTTTCATATTTGCTTACTTTTTTTAAATATTTTTTTGATTATGATTAAAACTAAAAATTTTGGAATTGTTACTAGATATCTTTTCCAAAGTCTTTTTGGTTCTGTGATTAATCTGAATAACCATTCTAAGCCAGATTGCTGCATCCACAATGGTGCTTGTTTTTTTTGACCAGTAATAAAATCAAAAGCTGCACCTACACAAAAGATTTTTATACCATGAGAGTGTTGCTTAAGCCAATTGGAAAGTTCTATTTGTTTTGGTGAGCCAACACCAAGCCAAATAATTGCTGGTTTGGTTTGCAAAATATTTTTGAGTTGTTGTTGCTCAGCTTGTGCTGAAATATCTCGAGGTAAAAACTCAACTTTTGTTTTTAGCTTTGGGTATTTTTGCGTCAATAACCTACTGAGTTTATTGGCTACTTGTTTATCTGCAGCTAAAAAGTAATGTTTTTTAGATGATGAATTTTTTTGTTCTAATGCTAAAAATGTTTTTAGTAAGTCAGGCCCATAGACTCTCTCAATCCGCATGTGATACTTTAGTCTGAAAAAATAAGTTAAAAACATGCTATCACTGGTAAAGTAGTCTACACCTTTATAAACGTCACTGACTTGATCAATAGATAAATCATTAAGAGAACAAGGTAAAATTATTTGTGTCGGAGAATGTTTAGTTATTTGCTTATGCAAAAAATAAATTACTTGATCAAATTTACCGATTATAAATGGTTTTTTTTCTAAATAAATCAACATATTTTTCAAGTATTTGTTATGATATCTTAATTAATGAAGACTAAATATAGATTACTATTAAAAGCATCATTATGAATAGATTAGTTTTCAAAAAAGTAAAAAAACATCATATTGCAGTTGCTTTTATTATTTTAATAGCTATTATTTTAAGACTTCATTTGGTATTTACTCAAGAATTTTCTTTTGATGAGAGATTCACTTATTTTCATGCGATGAATAATTCATTTGTTGGGCAATTTGTTAATCCTCAAGATGACAGGCCACCTTTTTATTATTCTTTTGTTAAATTAATATTGCCACTTTCAAGCTCAAAAGAATTTTTGAGATTGCCTAGTTTAATATTTTCAATTTTATCCGCTCTTTTTATTTATAAAACTTTTCATTTTTTTAGTAAAAAAGCTGCGCTGTATGCCTTGATTTTTTATTCAACTCATTCACTTTTAATTCATGTTTCTTGGCAGGCTCGTGATTATAGCTTGTTGTTGATGTTGGCTACGGCGACAGTTTATTTTTTAGTTAAAATTTTAAGTGATATTTATTTGAATAAAATTATTGCAAAAATAGATATATTTGTTTTATTAATAACAATTTTACTGGGAGTGTTAACCACTTATTTATTTTATCCATTTATAAGTGTTATATTATTTGTTTTTGGGTTGTTACTAGTTTTTTTTAGAAAAAAAATAAGTTTAAAAAATATTTCTATACTAAAAAAATCATCAATCTTATTGTTACCAGTTATTGCTGTTGCAGTTTATTATTTATTCGATGGTTTTCAACGGGTGGTTAGCTTTAATCAGCTTCATGATACAGCATATGAAGATGTTGTTTTGCAAATGTTTATTGAGTTGTTTTCAATGACTGGTTATTGGTTTT
>JAHJBU010000112.1 GCA_018813375.1 Patescibacteria group bacterium | reverse complement strand
TCTCAAAAAAGGGTTTAATTTTTGATATGTGCAAAGAGATAGAAACATTTTTATCTCTTGGTCGCTCACAGGAACACTACCACTAACCAGATACTTTCGCACTATCTCTGGTGTCAATACCACTTCGCCTTGAGGCGTCTCATACTTTACTATTTCTTTCGTTTCCATTTTGCTTTACCTCCTCAATTTCTTTTTCTAACCTATCTATCTGCACCTGTAATTCATCCACTATGCCTGATATACATATTCCCTATCCCAATGTTCCAGTCTTGCTTGCCTGATTGCCAACATTATGGCAATGGCTCTTGCAGATGCAACATTTCCCCATTTTGACTTCCCATTTCTACACCTCCTTAAAATAATCTAACAAAGAACATTTGTTAAAATTTTTTCTTTCTACATCTCTGCTGCTCTTTGCATATTTTTGTTCTACTGCATCAACATACATAGTATAAGCAAAATCATCTCCCATATAAAACTTACTCCATTCTTCATCGGTAAATAACCTTCTTATGTTTAGCTGTTCTATCCCTAAATTATCAAAGGCTAAAAGTAATTTTCCAATATATTTTGGGAGATACATATACCACTGCTTGATATTGTCCTCAATCTTCTTGTTATAATATTTCTCCCCCCTACCAAATCTCTTATATCCCAAAATTAAAACCTTTGTGCCACCAGCATCAATAATCTCATCTAAAATACTTATATCGTGTATGCCCGCAACAATATGAAATACTACATTGTTGCCTAAACTTAATGCTTTTTTATAAGAAGGCGTCCTTTCTATTGGAATAGATACTCCTATGCCATTTATAAGATTTTGTTCTATAAAACAGTTGACTTTATAAAAATAATATTTCTTATAAAGATGCTCTTGATTGATTGTAATGTTTGTTATCCATCCTTTTCTTTTGCACGCTCCTAAAAACTCTTGTAGCATCGGATGTGATAGCGGATTGCCTCCGCCTATTGCCAATTCAACACCAGCAGGCAAATCTTTTAACGCATTCGATAATGTTTCTAAATCTCCGTGCCTTCCTTGTCTGTTGGAATTTTCGTGGCAATATGGACACATTAAATTACAATGATTTGTAATTTTAACATCAATACTTTCTGGGAATATAGGTTTCGGAAGTCCTTCATAGCTTCTAACCTTTGTTCCATCAGAAAATATCTGAACGCTAACATTACCATTTTTATAGTCTGCAATTTTAACCATTATCATTACCCGTCCTCACATAAGAACTTTTATTAAACAGAAACTGTTTTAATGTTTTTTTGTTTTTAAACATTTTTTGGCAAGAGTCGTCCTCACTCCCGCAAGATTGATGGTCAATATATCCACAATGTTTTGAATCATAGTCATCAACTATCTTCCATATAACCTCTTTCGCTCCAGAATGTTCTTTTACCACATCTGTTAAAAGCTGTATCCATTTCCTATTGTTTACGCTTTCTGCTTGTAAATAAGCATAGATTATTTTAGAACCTACATCGTGATAACTTTCAAATTCCCACCCAAATTGACAGTATCCCAAATTTTCATCTACAACAATATTTCCCTCATTATTAGGTATTAGTTTCTGCATTATCTCTATTGTGGTATCTATGGTCAATGAATGTGAACTTGATGAATTGGTCTCAAAAACTTCTCTCCTTATTTGCTTTGATATACTCATTTCTACACCTCCTATCTGCTTGACATTACTGTCTTGCTTAGAAACCTTACTCCTAAGATTGCTATCGTGCCTTTGGTAGCCATAGCAATTTTATCTAATGCCGATTGATTAGGTATCATATATTCTCTTGGCACAAGAGAAATATCCACAACTTCTGCTGACCATTGCTCTCTATACGATGCCCCTTTAGGCGCTTGTGGTTGTGCTATAACAGGCACTATTGACACTTCTACTGTTTCGGCTTCCAAAGCTCTTTGGTCTGCTTTCTCTTGTGCCTTTCTTGCTCCTTCAATGTCGCCCTCTAATTCAGAAACATAAAAATTGGTCGGCAATACTTTTTGGATTATCTGGGTTACAGATGGTATGTCT
>JAHJBU010000025.1 GCA_018813375.1 Patescibacteria group bacterium | reverse complement strand
CCTAGCCCACCTACAATTGCTATTGAAATATAAGCTATTTGCCTGATTCTAGAGTCTAGTTTCATCGGCTTAATCCAAGCATAGAGAATTAGACTGGGGATGATTAAAATAGCCGGTAATTTAGCCCACAATGCCAAGCCTAGGAATAAAGAGGTTAGACCTATCCAGAGGTATTTTTGTTTATTTTTAATTATTTGAGTTACCCCAACAATCATCCAGGTTATTCCGAGGCTAAGTAGGGCATCTGTGAGGGCCATCCGGTGATGAAAAAACCAGAATGGCAGAATACTTCCTAAAAACATTGCTAGCCAGGTAGTTTTTGTTTTCCCACCTAGTAATTTTACTAAATAACCCAGGCTTAAAATTTGTCCTAATCCAATCAACACAGCCACAAATCTGCCAGCAAATAATTGATCTGAGAATAAAAATTGGAAGGGTATCATTAGCCACATTAGGAGAGGGGTTTTGCCATCATTTAGAGGAAAAAATAGATATTGGCGCCAGTCATCAATGATGAGCTGAGTCCATCTAATGTAGATAGCCTCATCAGCAAATACAGGTAAAATTGTTAAGCGATAAAGATGGATGCCTAGATAAAGAAAAATAATTAAAGTAGGAATTGTCCACAAATAAAGTTTTTTCACTATTCCATTGTAGCCTAGCTACTCTTATCCGCCAACTTGCGGTGAAAAAAATTAATAATCCAAAATAAGATGAATGGTATCCAAGTGATGAGCTGTTGTTGAGAAACAGCACTTCCGTCGTAATTTCCTGCCCAGAGGTAGGGAGCGTAGCGCAGCATGGAACTAATAGTCAAAACCAATAAGCTAATTTTCCAAGCTTGCCATTTTTTATTAATCAATGGCAACCAAACTAGAGACCAGATTAAGTACCAGGGTAAAAATTGCTTTGACCTAGGTGTTAGGAGTGGTAAAAATAGCAAAATTGAAACTAAGAGGGGCCAGCTGGAGGTAATAAATTTGTGAAATTTTGGCCAAGCTTTTTTCCAAGGTAAAACTAAAGCTAGCCACAAGGGTATCAAAGCTAGGGTAGCTAATTTTATTGAGGCAGAAAATAGTAGTAAAGCAAATGAAATCAAAATATTTTTGTTGGTTTTTTTTCTAGTAATAAGTAACATGGCCGCCAATGCTGGTGTCATCATCCATAGGTCATTGTGAACATTACTGACCACTTCAATTAATAAAAGTGGATTTAGAAGTAAAATTAGTTGCCATTTTAATGACTTTAATTGACTAAATTGAATTGTTAAATAGCTCAATAGGCCAAAGCTTAGAAAACTAAATAAGCGAAAAATTAGCCAAGTTGGTAAAAATTTCCCTCCTCCTAAAAAATAGGGCAAAAGAGATAGGCTAGTCCAGCCATAAAAGTAGGGAGCTGGTGTATGGGTATTGTGCATAAATCTAGTCCAGTTATCACCAGCAAAATTTAAGGCTGTTTGGAGGTGAGGATTAGCCTGGTAAACTACGACCATCTTGGCATTAAAGATGTAATTGAACACATCATATGAGAGGGCGTTGTTGGAGAGAATTAGCGGGCTAGCAATTAATAACGGCAACCACCGGGATATTTGTTGTTTTTTAGGCCAAGTTTTAATAATTTTAAAATAAGTAATAAATAGTGAAATTAGGAGAGCTAAATAGCTGCAGGTAAGTAACTGCCTGTTGTTAAAGAAGTTAGACCACATCCAGGTTTGAAATCTCCAATATGGTGGCCAACTAGTTAAAACTAAATTAGGTGCGGTGAGTGAGTAAGAAAAAACTGCATAGATAGTTAATAACAAAAAATAAAGCAGTAGGTGTTGATTGAGTTTGTTTTTAAAAAAATCACACATTGTTTTTGTATTTACCTTTAAGATCTGCAATTCTAATCCAGATAATATCTCGCAACATGCGTAGCGAATCTTTAATTGGATCCACTCGATCTGATTCATGATGATGCCATTCAATCGGCACCTCACAGATTTTCAGACCGTGTTTTTTAGCAATAAATAATAATTCAACGTCAAAAGCGCCGGTGAAAGCATCACTGCGTTGTTCTTGTTGACCATAGATATAAAGTTTATTAAATAGCAACTTGGTAGCTTGAGCAGAAAAAAGCTTAAACCCACACTGGGTATCTAAGATACCAGGAATAGCTAAAATTTGAACTAAAATATTAAATCCACGCCCCATTAAGTGTCGATACCAGGGCTCTTCATCTCTCACCGATCCCACCATTTCTCTAGAACCAATAATAACCTCATTATCTTGTTTTGTTCTAGGCCAAAGCTTTTCAATTTCTGATAAGGGAGTTGATTGATCAAAGTCAGTAAACAATCGCCATTCTCCAAGAGCGGCTAACATTCCCGCTTTGACTACTGGGCCCTTGCCAGCATGAATATTTTCTAAAACTTTTACCTGAGGATATTTTTTAGCAAATTGATGAAGTTTTTGCAACGTACCATCTTCTGATCCGTCGTCAGTCAAAATTACCTCCCAAGTGTAATCTTGATTTTTTAGATAATCAATCACTTTTTCCAAAACTTTATTCTTAAGATTGTCTATTTCATTGTAAGAAGGGATAACGACGGAAAGGTAGGGTTTATTAGGCATTGTTATAGTATAGAAAAAACTATCTCGTAGCTCCAGAGGAATTATCGATCCTCTCTAGTGCTAAAAATAATTATTTCAGGGCCATCATGAGCTGTAAAAACTTTTTTGGGTTTTTTGTCTGGGAAAACCACAATTTCATAAACAGGCGAGTCTGCCACGTTTTCTATCAAATGGTCTTCATTAATCACCACTAGAGTTTCTGCTTCGCCACGATTAGCTTCTTTAAGCGGGGGGCGATCGGTAGCAGTTAGGAAGTATCGATAGTTTTGTGCATTTAAGTCTCGCGACTCTGAAAATAGAACTAAATTGTATTTTTCACCAGGCTTGATTTCGTTATAAATACTATTGCTAACTGCTTTCATATCATCAATAGTCCAGCCTAAGTCATAAATTGGTAGGTTACTGAGATTGAACCATAAAAAATATGCTAAAAAAGCTCCGCCAAGTAGTTTCCCAATCAACCTTCCTTTTGTAATTAAGAAACCAATAATGATGCCGTATATCCAAAAGGTAACTGGAAATAAATAAGCAATGTAGTGATCAAAAATAGTGTGTTCATAAAAAGAAGTACCGATAATGCCAGTAATTAAGTAAGCTGATATTACTATCCAACCAGACCAGTGTTTATTTTTTTTATTTTTAATTAATAACCAGCCTAAAATCGCAATGACTGTTATTAATAGTGCTGTGTTAAGTAGTCTTTCTTGACCAATTGAGATCTCAAATAAAATGTGCATGCCTCGGCCGTGAGTTTCCATGGCAGTTTTAGATAGTTTGTCTATAAAGCCGCCGCTAGTGGTGGTTTTAAAGTTTCTATCTTGATAAATTAAGTTATAAAAAGCATTAGCATTTAACCAATCATGCTTAGCATCAAATAAAATCAGTGGAGTGAATGAGAAAATTAATATTAGTATTCCTATTAAAGTAGCTTTAAGTTGCAAAGAACAATTTTTTGACTTGTTTCTTTTTTTCCAATTTTCATATAAGCTAATTAGCCAAATAATTCCTGCTCCGCCGGCTGAAAGCAGAGTCAGATAATGTAGTTGAAGTAAGACTGCAAAACTCAGAATTACCCCCACCCAATACAAAGGATTTTTTTGCCAAGCTTTATAGGTAAAATAAATCATTAGAGCTGATACAAATGGAGTTGGATTGGGATTCCAGCTAAAGCGAGTGTAGGCGATAACAGTATTGGTGAAAGTAAAAAATATTGTGGCGATTAAAGCTGCTTTTTCTCCAATTAATTCTTTACCCAATCGATACACTAACCAAACTGTGATGAGCCCCAAGATAGCGACGGCATAGACAGGGCCCATGGGGCTGGGGTAACTTAGCCATAAAAAAGGTAGCATGAAATAGTAGTAAAGCGGTCCAAGATACATATTGCCAACACTAGTGACTGGGCCGATGAAAACTAAATCTTTCTTGGTAAAAATTTGAGATACGATCATGGCATCTCGGCCTTGATCACCTTGAAATGAGAGAGAATTTTTTAGGTTGTATAAACGTAAAAATGATGCTGAAACAATTAGAGCTATTAATAAAATTTGTGTCAAAGACAGACGCTTTAAAACCTTTATCATAGAGATAATTGGTTATTTCCCCTTTTTCCAAATAAAAGCATTGTAGGCAAAAAAGTTCCAAAAGAGTCCTATTAGGATTCCAATCATTACATATAGAGTGCCGGTATCGAAATCATAGTTGATTACCGGCAGAGTTAGTAGTTTGAATAAACCAAAAACCCTTTCACCAATAGTAGCCACTATGAGCTGAATTAAGATAGAGCCAGCTGAAGTAACGTTAAACTGAATAAACTTTAGAGGAAGTTGCTTGGCTTTGAGTTTTCGATCAGCAAAGGTCCAAATATTATTAAGAGCAAAATTAGACACGATTGCTGCCTCAATGCTTAAAAAGGTGGCAAAGACAAAACCAGTGATAAATAGCCAATCAAACTCAGGAACTACAGCTCTAAAGAGCTGGAGGGTGATTAGCTGTACTAAGGTGCCAATGCCTCCGACCATTAAAAATTTAAATATGCGATGGTTGAGAATTGTCTGTATTTTCATCTTTATCATATATGATAGCGCATTTTTAATGTATTCTGGGCCCATCTTAGATTTGCCGCGCGTTCTATCTCTAAATTTATACGGCACTTCACTAATTTTAAATCCTTTACTTCTAGATTTATGTAAAAATCCAATTTGAAAAGTATAGCCTATAAATTTTTCTGAGTTCATTTCTGGA
Organism: Patescibacteria group bacterium; assembly: GCA_018813375.1. GTDB lineage: Bacteria > Patescibacteriota > Microgenomatia > UBA1400 > PJMF01 > JABBGTR01. Next base: position 764 of record JAHJBU010000025.1, on the reverse strand, counting down.
GCAACAGCTTCATAAACTTTTTTTGTAATAGCTCTATAGCCACCAGTCCAGTCGTGAATAGAAAAGTCTGTTAAAATTGTTCTAGCCACTAAATTACCCACTCTACTTAGAACTTTACGATAAAAACCCCAGTCTTCGGGAATACCACCGCCAGGAATATACCGCGAACCTAAAACCATCTCGTCACCCTGCTCAATTCTATCTAAAAAGAGTGGAATTTTAGTTGGATCATGTGAAAGATCAGCATCAAACTCAAATACTACGTCAGCTTTAAGATTCCCGAAGGCTTTTGCCATACCTTTTAGATAAGCACCACCTAAGCCAACTTTTTGTTTATTCATCAACAAATGTAATTTTGAGATATATTTTTTCTTTTTTTGGAGTTTTTTAACTACCTCATATGTTTTGTCTGGAGAAGTATCATCTACTACTAAAATATGCATTTCCCAATTTTTGATTTGAGAAAAATTATCAAATACTCGAGAGATAGTAGGCTCAATATTATCCCTCTCATTGTAAGTGGGGATGATGACGATTGCTTTATTCATTTGCTAATTTTGTTTCTGTTTCTATTTCAGCTTCAACCATTAGAGTAACCAGTTGTTCGAAGGTGATAGATGGTTTCCAACCTAATTCTTGATGAGCTTTTTTTGGATCTGCTATTAATTGATCAACCTCTGCCGGGCGATCAAAGTCTTCGTTGTGTTTATAAACAGATTTCCAATCATCAATTCCAGCTGCTTTGCAGGAGAGTTGTAAAAATT
>JAHJBU010000115.1 GCA_018813375.1 Patescibacteria group bacterium | reverse complement strand
GATCGTTTATATATAGCTCATCAAACAGGTTCTGGATATAAACACATACCAAGTGGTGGCAGTTCTTATCAAACATTAAGATATAGTAGTTCAGGAACAGTAGAATGGTCATCGGATGTTTACGCTACATATTTTAGGTCATTAAGCTATCCTTCTACGTATATATATTATAGCGGTTCTTCATGGGAATTTAATAGTGCCATATATTCAAATAATAATATCACTGGAGTAAATATTACGGCAAGCAATAATATGACTTGTAATTATATCTATAGTAATAGGTTATATGCAGGTTCTTATTATTTTTATCAAGATGGTTCATATTTAAAGTCAAGCACGGGATTTAGTGTAAATGGAACATTAGTAGCATCAACGATTACTGCAAGCTCAGCTACTATAACAGGTGAAATATATGCATCAGGAGGGTCGATACATACATCAGGAAATGTTTATACTGGAGGATATGGGGCTAATGAAGGTTCAGTAAATTGTGCAGTTGTGGGTGGTGATGGAGGTGGATTTTTGTTTGATTATGTAGGAAGAATACAGACAACAACTCATTTAGATCCGCCTAATGCTGGCGGTTATAACTTAGGAGGCTCAGTGAGATATTGGAATGATGTATCATATAAAACATTGACTGATCGTGGTTGTCTTGGATGGTTTGATGAAGGGGTAGAGCTTCAGGATGGTAGGGTTGTAAATGATGTACAGGCATTAAAAGAAATAAAAAAACATCCAACAAAAAAAACTATATACGGAGTGTCAATGCTAGATTATAAAACATTGCCTAAAGTAGTTTATAAAAAGGCTGTTGATAATAATGGTAAGAAATTATTACGTGATGAAAATGATGAACCGTATATTTTTGAAGAAATAAAAGATATAAAATTATTGGCAAAGACAACTAATGACGAGACACAATTAGCAGGAGAACAAAAAGTAAAAATAAAAGCTGCTGACGGGGCAGAATTGACATCATTAATATCTATAATAATTGGAGCGATCAAAGAATTAGACGGAAGACTATTAATAATTGAAAAATAATTATAAAATATCCTCACCAAATGCTATTACAATTGCAAAATGGGCTTATATTTTTGGAAAGGATTTAGTAACTTTCGACCACGATTTATTAGAACCAAATTATTTGAAAAATTTTATAGTTAAGAAAAATGAAAAATAAATATCTTATTGTTGTTTTACTTTTACTTCCTACTTTTATTAATGCACAATTTGTGGGTCCAAAAATATATTCAATGGAACCTGAATATAATTTTGGTAAAGTAGTTGAAGGCTCTATAGTAGTTCATGATTTTGTTGTTACAAATAATGGAGATACTGAGCTTAGTTTAATCAAAATAAATTCTACATGTGGCTGCACTGTTGCAAAACCCGTAAAAGAAAAGATAAAACCAGGCGATTCTACAAAAATATCAATCACTTTCAACTCTGCTTCTCGCTCTGGAAAACAAAAAAAATATATTAATGTTTTTACAAACGACAAATTAAACACTAATTATAGACTTTCAATCCTTGCTGATGTTGTTCCAAAAGAAAAAATGATAAATCAAAAATCAGCGTCGCCAAAAATATTTGTTGAAAAAAATCAGCACAATTTTGGAAAGGTAAAAGAAGGTAGTGTGGTTAGCTGGGATTTTGCTTTTAAAAGTGTTGGTAATAGTACTTTAATTATTACTGATGTTAAAACATCGTGTGGATGCACAGCTGCTTTACTTAGCAAAGATAAACTAGAACCTGGTGAAAGCGGAAAGGTTAAAATAGAACTTGATACTAAAGGAATGAAAGGCAAAAAAAGTAGAACTCTTGCAATTACTTCAAATGATCCTTCGAATCCAAGAATGATTATTACTTTATTTGTAGATGTTGAAAAATAAGGATTAAAATGGGATTTTTTACTAGATCTAAGCAAAATATATCGCCACAAAGTCAAAAACGCGATGTTCCAGATGGACAGTGGGTTAAATGCAAAGCTTGCGACGAGGTTTTGCATAATAAACAATTAGAACTCCATTCTTGGGTTTGTCACAAATGTAATTATCATTTCCGTATTGGTAGTGAGGAATATATTTCTTTACTTATTGACGACGGTACATTTAAAGAACATGACAAAAAAATGAGGTCGGGTGATCCATTAAATTTTGAAGACACAAAAAAGTATGTTGATAGAATTAATTCAGCAATTAAAAAAACTGGATTAAATGATGCTGTAAGAACTGGAATTGGTAAAATTGACGGTAAAAAAGTTTCTTTTGCCTGTATGGATTTCAAGTTTGTTGGTGGTTCAATGGGTTCTGTTGTTGGCGAAAAAATTGCTCGTGCAATTGATAGAGCTTATGAGCAAAAAATTCCTATGATACTTATTTCACAAAGTGGTGGCGCAAGAATGATGGAAGCTGCTCTTTCTTTGATGCAAATGGCAAAAACAAGCGCTAGGCTTGCACGACTAGCAGATGCCAATCTGCCATATATTTCAATACTTACAGATCCTACTACTGGTGGAACTACTGCAAGTTACGCTATGCTTGGAGATATTAATATTGCTGAACCTGATGCGCTAATTGGGTTTGCTGGGCCAAGAGTAATAAAAGAAACGATCGGTAAGGACTTGCCTGAGGGTTTTCAAAAATCCGAATTTTTGTTAGAGCATGGTTTCATTGATATTATTGTTGAAAGAAAAGATCTTAAAGGAAAGCTATCGCAATTAATTGATTATCTTGTTTAGATAATATATTTATAGATTTTAGCAAAAACCCTTCAATGCTTAGCTAGTATTGAAGGGTTTTTAATATTAGAGAACAACTCTATTTTGCTAGTTCTATCATAGCGGATAATTCTTTTACTAACTCTTCATTTGTTCCACTAAATCCAACACTTTTAAATTTTATATTCTGATCTGCGCCAACAACAAATTTTGTAGGAATTCCAGCGACTTTATATTTAGTAATTACTTCGTTTTTCAAGTCCATCAAAATTTTTACAGTATAATTGTTTTGTGATAAAAAGTTTTTTGCATTCGCAATTTTATCCTCAACTCGTTCCCAAGAATTTATGAATAAAAATTGCACATTAGTATCATCAATAAAATTATCATTTGCTTCTTGCATTGCAGGAAACGAGCGCATACAAGGACCACACCATGTTGCCCAAAAATCAATTATTACAACTTTACCTTTGTAATCAGATAATTTAACAAGATTTCCGTCTAGATCATTTATTTCAAAATCTGGAGCTGCTTCGTTAATCATTTCACCTTTTAATCGTTCAATCAATTTAGCTTTGCCAGCAGCGGCAAATTTTGAAGCATATTCATCAAAACCTTCTTTGCTTCCATTTATATTTGAATAAGAAATCTTCAATAATTCCAACATCTCGGAAGTATTTTTATTTTCAGTTAAATATTTCTCAATTGACTTAGTAGCTTGCTCAAATTTCTTCATTTCAACAAGAAGTGAAACATAAATTCCGTTTAATTCAACATCATTATGTTCAAGATATATTTGAGCTTCATCAGCAGAAACAAGAGCATTTTCTTTGTCGCCCAATTTCAGTTGAATTATTGATAAACTCTTTAATAAATCACCTAAATTATATTTTAAATCTTTCTCCCAATCTGATTTTGATAAATACTCAGGTTGCGGTACATCAAGACTATCTAAATGTGTTCTACTTACATCAATTCCAATTTTACACAACTTTAATGCTTCTTCAAGTTTATCAGATTCAATTAATTTATTGATAGAATACGTAAAAGAATATGGAATTGTTATGTTTTTTAATTTTTCTATTTCTAACATTGCTGCTTCAAAATTGTTTTCATCAAAAAATTTTCTAATAACTCTGTATGAAGCAACGTCAATTGATTTTGATTTAGGGAATTCATTTCGATACTTCTCAAAATTTTCTTTTAATTCAGAGGCTGAGTCTGCTAGCATCATTTCTCCATATCCAATTTCAGCAGCATATTCATTTTGGGGATATTTTTCTAAAATAATATTGTTATACATAGTTTCATCAGCTTCATTTTTTAATACTCTAGAATATTTTGCTAGAAGAATAACATCATCTTCTGGGATATCTTTTCTTTCGCGCATTGTTTTTAATTCTTCAACAATTTTCCCTAACGCCTCTTCGGTTCCAATTCTGGAAAGTGTGTATAAATAAAAATCCAAATAGGCTGGTTTTACTTCTGTATACTTGTCGAAAATCTCCTCAAATTTTGTTGCCGTAGATTGATAATCAGATTCTAATTCAAGATACCATGTACCCCATTGAGATAACGCAACGGTATAACCTGCAAGTGCTTCTGGAAGAGGATTTCCTTCAGTATCATTTTTGTAAATTACAAATCCTGCAGAATTATTATTCTCAACAATTTCTTTATCCCTAAATGTAATAATCATTCCTTTTGTTTCAGCTTTGGGAGTAAATTTAGAAGTCCAACCAATGCCATCTTTCTGCATAGCAAATTCAGATGTACTTAATAAGTCAACATCATACTCATAAACAAGCATTTCAATTGATTTAGATTCAGCTAGTTTTGTACTATCAGCTAAAAATTTAACCAATATTGGCTCAGATGCTTGAGGGTTTTTAGGTTCAAAGGAAAATGTTCGTTTATATTCAACACCTTGGCAACCAACAATAAAAAGAAATGAAACTAACACTATCCACTTTTTCATATATGACCTTTATTTTATTAGTAAAAAAT
>JAHJBU010000024.1 GCA_018813375.1 Patescibacteria group bacterium | reverse complement strand
TGTGTGGCAGAGATGAAAACTGGAGAGGGTAAGACTTTAGCTGCTACTTTACCTACTTATCTAAATGCACTTAGTTTAAATTCTGTTTGGGTGGAGCGAGCTACACAGGAGTGGGGCAGTGATCTAGACCAATGGAAATTTAAGCCTTTAGATGGGATTCCAGTTGGTCAAGGAGTGCACATCGTAACCTCAAACGACTATTTGGCGCAACGTGATGCGCGCTGGATGGCGTCTATTTATGAAACGCTTGGTTTAAGCTCTGGAGTATTGCAAAGTTCTACTCAAAAAGGTCCGAATCCAGCGTTTTTAGTCAGAAAAGTTGATAGTGAAGGAAAACCAGTTGATCGGCATCAGCCAGTCGATCAGCACCAGGCAATAAATCAGCATCAACTTGAATTGGCATCCAGAAAACAAGTTTATCAAGCTGACATCACCTATGGCACTGCTAATGAATTTGGCTTTGATTTTTTGCGAGACAGAATGGTATTAAGTAAAGCAAAGCGAGTCCAGCGCGGTCATCATTATGCCATTGTTGATGAGGTAGATAATGTTTTAATAGACGAAGCTCGCACACCGCTGATTCTTTCTGGTCCTTCTGGAAAAAATACGGCTCATTATCAGAAAGTTAGTGATGCGATTAAACTACTTGCACCCGAGCATTACAAGGTGGATGAAAATGATTGGAGCGCATATTTGACCCCAGAAGGAGAAATTGCGCTAGGTAAAGCTCTTAATTTAAATTTAGTTAATCCAGATCTTCCAGAATTAAGCGATCCCATAGTTAACCAGATGTGGGGATTTGTAATTCAATCTCTGCGGGCACAATTTTTATATCAAAAAGATGTTCATTATATTTTAAGGCATGATCTGCAAAGTGACACAGAACAGGTGGTGATCATCAATTCTGGAGGGCGTTCAATGTTTGGCCGGAGTTGGTCAGATGGCTTGCATCAATCCATTCAAGCTAAAGAAGGAGTGCCAATTACTAGTGAAAATATGACTTATGAGTCAATTGCCGTTCAGAGTTATTTTAGACAGTATGACAAATTGGCTGGCATGACTGGGACTACAGATGGAGTTGAAGATGAGTTTAAAGAAGTTTATGGCATGGAAACAGTAATTATTCCGTCACATTTTGAAAATTTAAGAGTTGACAAACCTGATGAAATTTATTGGACAGAAGAGGCTAAACTTAGAGCAATTGTAGAAGATGTAGTTGCAAATAATAAAAATGGTCGACCAGTTTTGGTTGGGACAACTTCGATCCAAAAATCAAATCAATTGTTTAAACTAATAACAGCAGTAGGAATTGAGTGTCAGCTATTAAATGCTCATTCTTCTCTTGAAGAAGAAGCTCGAGTAATAGCTAACGCTGGGGCTTTTGGTGTAGTAACAATTGCTACTAATATGGCTGGCAGAGGAGTGGATATCAAGTTGGGCGGTGAATCAGCAACGAAACAAGAGGCACAAAAAGTCAGAGATTTAGGTGGACTGTATGTGGTTGGTGTAGATCATAATGAAATTTTGCGCATTGATGGACAACTACGAGGACGAGCTGGGAGGCAAGGTGATCTAGGACTGTCTTGTTTTTATGCTTCTATGGAGGATGAGTGGTTGCGAAAACTTAAAAAAAGATCAAGTAAGTTTAGAAATTTTTTAGAGAAGAATAAAGGAGCGGCTGGGCATATAACTGATCCACGAGATATTGAAATTATTCTTAGATTTATCAATGAAGCACAGCAAATAGCAGCAGAAGATGAGGCTACAGCACGCAATCGCGCTTTGACACATAACGAGATTTTAGATAAACAAAGAGAAGCTTTTGGTACTCAACAAAATGCAATTATGACTAAAGATGAAGCCGAGTTTGACAAAGATTTGAAACGCATGGCTGATGTGGAAGTGAGACGTAGAATTAAAGAAATGATGGTTGGAAAACACGATTTGCGTTTGTTTTTAATGTGGATGGAGTTTACACAACCAATGCTGGAAATTGATGAAGAGATTGACGGGAAGACTGATAAAGAGATTGTCAATAAAATTTTTCCTTCTTGGAGCTTGAGTTTATTATTAGAAAAAGTCACTGCTGACGTTGTTAGTAATCATGGCGTAAATTCGCTTGATGAATTAGATGCAGGTAGTTCAAAAATTGTAGTGGAGGGGCTATTAAAAGTACGACAAGATTTATTAAAAGCTGAACAGAAAGAGGTATTGAGAATTGCCAGATCTCAGTTTGATAAGATTGATTTTGAAAATAAACTTGAAGTTTATGGTTTACTTACAACTATATCTTTGATGATGCCAGGTGATGCAAAATTTAACATTGAGGGTTTGAGTACTATTTCTGAAAAAAAGATGATGTGGGCTTTAGTTACAATAAATATCATAATAGCTTTTAGAAATCAATCTAAAGAAATTAATAAATATGGAGAGTTAGATCAAAATAAAGTTTTCTCCAGAGAGGATGTTTTAGTTTTTGCTAAGACAATTTTATTGGATGAGATGGATGGCGAGCATAGACTTAAAACTTCTCATCTATGGATGGTGGAAAATGCGCTAGAGGGTATGTCTGCTAAAGAAATAGAGCAGGAGGCTATGTCTTATTTAGATCAAGCTTGGAAATTTATTGAGGAACATTGGTCTGATAATAAGATTAAATTTATAGATTTTAAGCGATCGGTTTTATTAAGGTCTGGGAATCAAGCTTGGACAAAACATTTGGCAGATATAGAAATATTACAAAAAATTATTGAGTTAGAAGCTTATGCTGGTAGAGATACGCTGGTGGCTTATAAACAACGGGCATCTGATTTGTTTGAACAAATGATTGGCAGAATTCGTTCTAGCACACTCAATGTTTTATTTAGACCTTGGTATGAGGATGAGGTTTTTATAGAAGCAATAACTAAGCATGGGAGTTTGCCAATTACGGCGTTATTGGAACAGGTGGAGGCTCAAAAAGATGTTCTAAAACCTGAAGTTTTTATTACTATGCATCAACTTTTAACCAGAGCTATGGAGGCTAGCGGAGGAATTATTGATTTATCTGAAGTTTTAAATACAAGAGAGGATGCGCTTAATTTTTCAGAAAATTTGTTTAAAATAATTGACCAACAGATAGTGGTATTTTTTAATTATTTTGTTGATCAAAATAGTGAAGAGGCTGGTGGTTTTGATGTTGCTTATTCTTCAAGGATTAAATTACCAAGGAGAATAAAATTGCTTGATGGAGGTGAAAGGGAATTAAACCAGGCTGAGCAAAAAGACCCCGAACATATTTTGAGCAACATTGTGCAGTTGCGTTCTAGTCAACAGCGATTAATGGCGGTGTTGGATAATCTGGAAACTACTGGCGTTACAGCAATAGTTGATCATTATACTGGAGTGACACAAAATAAGGGTGATCTTAAGGATAAGATTGATAAAATTCAGAAACATTTGGGTAAGCTGTGGAAAGAAGTACTGGATTTTTTATATGATTTGACATATGTCTAAGGTCGAATATATCCCGAAAAACTATGATAATCTTGATGATCCATGGATAGCATTCGGCGCTCCTAATAAAAGAGAATATGAAAAATGGTATCCAGAAGTTTGTAGTATCTGTTGTCTTAAAATGATTATAGAAAAGACCGTAAAATCAAGATAAAACACAAAAAAATTGCTTCGGTAAATATTGAGGGAGTGAAATATTTATTAGTACATTTCCACGACCCTTGGTAAATATATCTAAAGGATATGTTTTTTAAGGGGCACTAAACTAAAGATAAAATTCCTCACTTGGTGAAAATCGTTTAGGAGAGCCGTGTGCGGGAAAACCGCTTGCCCGGTTCAGTCGGGGGTCTCAGATATTAATTATATTTAGGGATCTACCATGAAAAAAATAACTTTTGCCTCTTTAAATACTTACGGCGGTGTTTTTGATTTCTCTGATTTGACAAGAAGATACAGACACTTTGGGTATTATTTTAATCACTCTAGAATTGACATCATCCATTTTCAAGAAATTTTTACTTACTATCACTTATTTTTACTGTGCCAGTTATTAAAATCGTATCCAGGTTTGTAAAATTATTGTAATTTTTTTATTTTCTTGTTTTGCAAACTTTTTGCATTTTTTACAGAGATAGCACTCTTCCCTGTTTTTTGTTCAATATCTTTTCTTGCTTTTTTTGCTGTATCACCACCCTTTCTAGCAATTTCTTTGCTTTCTAAAAAAGTTTTTGGTTGTTTTTCTTTAGAAATTTCTGTTGTTGAAACCTCAGCAAGCATATTTAAAACTAATTCAAGGTTCGTCATATTATCTCTCAAATTTTGTTTTTTGAGACTTTTAAATTTTTTGTAAGATTTAATACTTTTCCCAGACCACGCTTTTGTGATTTAATCAGTCAAAATGGCAAATTCCAAACCTTCTTCCACTCCTCTTTCTTGCCATTCATCTGTAAGCTCTTTGCGGACTTCAATTGTTTTAAGTCTTTGATTAATCCATTCTCTGGAATATCCCTTTTTGAAATATGTTTGCATAGCCCTATCAATTGCTAATTCTGGATCTTCGGTTTCTTCAATCCTTTCATATCCAACTTTTGCTAACCAAAGTTTAAAAGGCTCTGCTTTTGGCGAAGGAGTTGACTGAATAAGCCTTAAAAGTGATTCTGTATCAGCTACATCTGTAATTCTCATTTTTCCGTCGCTTGCCATTAATTTCAAACGGCTACAATTTGTAGCCACTTCACTTCCTTCTTTTTTTAGTCTTGTTTTTAATACACTCCAATATTTTCTTGGATTTGCACTTTCTGTTAAAATTCCAATAATATCAATTATTGAAAAATACCAAAGCTCTTTGTTATCATCCCAATGACGACGAACTTGTTTTTCGTGAAAAAATACGATTGAAGTGTCTTTTTTAGTCATATTTTTTAAAATTATCAGCTTAATATTGTACCTATATTATACTAAAAACATGAGCTTCGCACTTTCACTTGGTAAATGCTCACTCAACCTTAAGTTTCTGAGCAATTGCTCCAGAATACTGAGGATATACTAACTTAATTTTTTTACTTCGAGACTTGGAGAGTACTATCTCATCTGCTGTCAACCACTTGTCCCAATCACTTCTTGCCTTGCAGCATTCCAAATATCTTTTGGTTGTATTTTTGTCTCAGATAACCAGCGTGAAATAGCGTCATGACTCAACTCACTTGGGCAAGCTGTGGAAAGAATTGTTTGATATTGTTTGATATAATCCCAATCTAGTTATGTCAAGTAAATATGAAAAATGAAAAATGAACGTTTTATCAAACATGATGAATTATGTAGCTAAACACAATATGGATATTGAAATAATCAGAGGGATGGAAGTTTCTTCACAAGCGGGTCATGTATTAGCACTCAACATAGAAGGAGTTGTCAAACCTAATATGACGCTAGTACGCACAATAAAAGAGATTCATAAACAAGGTGGCTTGGCGATAATAGCACATCCGCAAGCATCGAGAACTAACTCTGTTTCCTTTAACGAAATTGCCGACATAATTAACAGTGAGGATTTAAATACGTATATTGATGGAATTGAATTATTCAATGGAAGCAATATTAATAAAATTTTAGCTTTTGTTGAAGCAAATATTAAGAATCCTAAGTTAGGTGTTTTACTCGGATCTAGTGATGGACACACACAACGAATAGGAAGTGGTTTGAGTATTTATTCTCAAGAGAGTGTGGTAAATGCTATTATCAATAAAGAAACTTGTGTTGTGGTTGCTAATACTTCATTTATAGAAGATACACTAGATACTGCTCTAATGACATACGCTATTATTCAGGGTCATTTGAGTGGTAGCATTAAACATTCAGTATGAAAAAATATAAGAAACTAGCTATCGCAATATACAATATCCAATTCTCCTTACATCCTGAAAAAATTGAAAAAAACATAAGAAGAATGGCAGAAGATAAAGTTTTTATTTTTTGTTTGCAAGAAGTAGTTGCATACAAAAATAGCGATTTTATCATTAATAATTTGCTAAAAAAGCTTGGTGGTCATTGGAAAGCCATATGTCATGTTGGAAGAAAGAAATCATTACTAGGCGTAGGCAATTGCATCATATGGAATAGTAAAAAAATTGAATTGATAAAATCACAAAAGAGACTTCTTCCATATAGTAAAACTTTAGCAATTCATGAAAAAATATTTTCATACCTTGCTAGTGGAATAACAATCCCAATACAAAGAAGGGTTATCATTGGAGAGTTTAAATTTAATGGAGAATATATCAGAATTTCAAATATCCACCTCGATCATAATGGTGGCTTAAAAAATAGATTAAAACAACTAAAATATTTTTTAAAAATCTTGCATAAAGATAAATCAATTAGTAAAGATATTATATGTGGAGATTTTAACTGTTTTGATTTGCTAAAAACAGGTAGAGAAAACACTGAGCTAAAAATTATTTTGGGTGATGAATATATAGACGCTTCTAGTAATATTTGTTGGAATGCAGACTTGTTTTATATTGATACGACTGGTGGCTCAAAATTGTTTAAGTATTTTATCAGAAAATTCAACATACATATAAAAAGAAGGCTGGATTATATTTTTGTTAGAAATATAGCTGTCTCAAGTTGTAAAAAGTTACCATTAAAAGGTTCAGATCATGATCCAATCATTGCTCATCTATCTATTTAATATGATGAAAAGGTTTTCAAAGGTTATATTAAAATCGCCTCAAGAAGGAATTCTGCTTGAAGAAATAAAAAAATTGCTTCGGTAAATATTGAGGGAGTGAAACATTTATTAGTACACTTTCCCGACCCTTGGTAAATATATCTAAAGGATATGTTTTTCAATGGGCACTAAATTAAGCCCGATTTAAAGTGATTTTTGGTAATAAGTATTATTATATGATATAATTCATTTTTAATGAATCAAAATATTTCAGCTGAGGTATCTCATAAAGTTACTCAGCGTGAATATTCGGCGGTAACTGCTCGGGATATTGGTCTTTTTTTATTAGCCCTTTCTACCCCTTTTTTTGCATCTTGTGGTACTCTTCCTGCACCTACACCAGAAGCGCCAGGTGAGGATGCTGGGGATGATGGAGTAGCGCAAGAGGGGAGGGTAGAAGCTCCGACAGTAACTGAGGCTGAGGAACTAGCTGAGAAACCAGCTCCGACAGTAACTGAGGTTGACGAACCAACTCTTGAACCAACTTTAGTACCGCTAGAAAATGCAGATGCTTCTGTGGATAGGTTTGGTCCTTCTGGGATTGGAAAGTTGACAGAGGTAGCTGAATTTACATTTGAAGATCCCGCAGCAGTTATTGAAAGTATCTTAGAAAATTTGAAAGTAGCGATGCTAAGTGCTGGTGAAGATCCATCAGGGGTTATTTGGGAAGAAGTGAGTATTCAAGCACCGCAATTAGTTGGGACCGAAGGTCAGGGTAAATTTCAGTTTTTTTTACAGGTTCCAACAATTGATGGTCAAGTGGTTTGCTTTTTGGGGTTGACTATAGATGAAAATCAACAATTGATTCCAGTAGGCGAGGATTATCAGGTAGGAGCATTTTTACGTTTAACTAGTGGTTTAAGTGAAGACGGTTTGCAGTATGTAATTAGTTTAGCAACAAGCGATGGCACAATGGGCGATGGGGTGATAGTAATTGATTTAGCTACAGGTGAAGCTATGTTAGTTGGACTTTTTGATGAAGGTGGAGAGGCGAGTTTGGGGAATTTAGTTCCTGATCCTCAATTCGCGGGGGGTAGAACTGGCTTGATGAGTTTGGT
>JAHJBU010000023.1 GCA_018813375.1 Patescibacteria group bacterium | reverse complement strand
AATTGCAAAGGCTGTAGAAGCTCTAGAATCTCAATACGAATCAAATCCGATTTTTAAAGCATATATAGATAGACAAGCATTTTTTATGGCTTTGGCTTTTGGAGGTGAGTTAGCAGAAAGACCAGCTGTAGCTCCCGCTGATGAGAACACTCCCGCTCCCGCTGAGGATGTGGCTGTTCCCGATGAGGATGTCGTCCCAGGCGAGGAAGAAGTCACTGCGCACGCCGACGTTCCAGCTCTAGACGAGGACGAAGTCGCTGAAGTTTCAGACCAGAACGTTGATGTTCTGGCAGGGCTAAAAGATTAGTTTAAAATTTTAGAAAATGTGTTGTTTTTTCTCCACTAAGGTAGTGCTAGAATGAGAATTATGTCTGACGCTGAGCATGCATTAATTCAAGAGAAACTAATTAAAGAGAAAATCGATGAGTTATTAAGACTTTTGTCTAGTGAAGATATTTTTACTAGTGACGATTTTTTACAGCGCGTGGCTGACATGCAAGCTCAAATCTCTGTTGGCAACCACCCTGAGGAGGCGGGTAGGAGGATAACTGCGACAGCGGATCGAGATTTTTATTCTCAAGCCCTTGATGCTATTAAAACTCAATTCACTCTTTATTTTGAGCGCGCTGAAGTAATATATAGTAGATTAAATATTGCAAATAGAGATCAACTAGCTGAAGAGGCTGCTCGAGTCGGTGCTGTTTTAAATGCACAACCCAATGCCCTCAATCATCAAGAAGAGTCTTTTGCTGTTCTTACTGCAATTCGTAGATATGAATCTGAATTTTTACAGCAAGAACAAGAAGAAGTTGAGAGTGAAAATAGATGGTTTTTGGGTTTCTGGAATGACTATAAAAATTTTGCCACAAAGCGTAGTGAAACAGATTTCAATGAGAGTCAATTTTTTTCTCAGACAACTTTAGAGTTACAACGTAAGGGTTGGCAAGGGTTGGATGAGGAGTTATTGCGAGATTTATTTGATCAAACAGTAGAAATTGAAGAATTAATTGAAGTTGCTAGAAACACTTTTGCTGATTTAACTCTCGAAGACTTTGAATCTATAGAGGAAAGCCTAGAAGAGCTCCATAATTCTACGCAACCCACAAAGACTGGTATTGCAGAAACTCGAGTTTTATACAATCGTCTTTTAATGAAATACCAAGCTCTAAAAAAAGCTTGGTTAGTTAATATTGATGCTAATTTTATAGAAGGAGCAAAAAAACAAGGTTTGCGACCCAATCAACTTGAGAAATATGAAGACTATCTGGATTCACTGGAAGCTTTAGAAAATAATTTAAGAACGCTAGTTACTAACGATGCGCGCGCTCAATCTCTAGGAAGCATAAGTGTTGTCCAAAAAAAGTATTTAAATGAATTATATGAAACAGTTATTGAAAACAACCGGCTTTTAAATGTTTTTCAAAGTAAAATTCCAGAACAAGATCTATTGAGGCTTAATGAGTTGTATGATCGCATTACGAGTGAGGCTGAGATATTATTAGGAGTTCAGCTTGATGAGTTGGAGTCAATTTTTACAGATGACGTAGAGTGGTGGTTGTTTGCTTATCATGGTGAGCAATGGCGTAGAACACAGCGATTGTGGCAACAATATCAGGCAGGTAATGTAGAGGCTCTTATACTTTTTGATAAATTAACTATAGAAGAATTAATTAGCTATTTTTCAGCAGAGATTCAGGATTTAGACGAAAACGATGTTGCTTATAACCAACGTTTTATTGCTTTAGACATACAGCTCAATAGATTGCAGAAAATGCATAGTGCAATGAAAGAGGCTACTGATAAAAAAGCTGCAGATGCCACGCCGGCGACAGCAGAAGGTCTAGGTGAGTTAGATTCCGATGATAAAGTTTTAAGTTGGGGAGATTATGATTTAGATAAGTCTGTTGGACAGTGGACAATTGAAGAATGCGCTTCTTTTTTAACGAACTCTCGTCAGCTAGCTAAAGAACAAAAAGGACAGGGCTCAAGTATTTATTCCCAGTTTGAAAAGTTGAGAGGCCAACTTGAGCGCAAGGAAGATCAGCAGTTTTGGACAGTTTTTAGCGCTATGTATGATATTGCAATTGCTTATGAGTCGTCCGCAGATGATTATAGTATTAACCAAGGAAAATTTTTTGCTGAAGATATTCAAGCTGGAACTAAGAGAGTTGAGCGAGCAACATTTATGAGAGGATTAACTTATCATCCAGTTTTTGGAGATCATGTCCTCAATACTCATAAAGTTATTAAGGAGATACTTTTAGGAGAAGAAGATGATTATGGAAGCATTGCGGCAACAAATGGCAGTTTATGTGCTTCAAAATTAAATGTATCAAAAGTCGAAGATGTATTCCCGAATAAAGTTAGAGAAAAATTTGAAGCTGAATATGGAATCAAAGTTGGTAGCGAAGAATACCCAGAGCATGCATTTCAAGCAGCTTATTTATATGGTAAGGTATTTGATTTCAGACATACGGCATATTTAGAGGCAGCTAAGCGTGCCGTTACTAGAAATTTTGGCGGTGAAGATCCATCTTGGTATGATAATCCTTACGCAGTTTTATCTTATTATTTAGTTAGATATGCGATGATTCCAGATTCAAAGGCCCTGTTGCTTTTATTGGTTAACGTTGAAGAGAGCGCTCAAGATGAGCGCGATAAAGATCTTCCTTTACCTGCAGATTGGATTAGGGGGGATGAAGATGAGGGTAGACCTAGAAAAGTGGAAAGAATT
>JAHJBU010000022.1 GCA_018813375.1 Patescibacteria group bacterium | reverse complement strand
TGCATCCCCTTCATCAATTGACTCCCTACTCATTGCAATCAAGATTTTCTCAAAAGACCTTGGTTGCCGCGTAAGTTTTGTGACCAGTAGCTGGTCAATCTGAGCTTGGAATTCATGAGTTAAGACTAGTTTTTGGAAGAGCTGATAGCGTAAGTTAGAAATAAGCTGATCTGTGGGGATTCCGGCTAGTTCTTTAATGACAAAAGCTAGGATAAAGTCATAAAGCTCTGGGTGAAGGCGGAGAATATCCTCTAGGGTAAAACCAGCTATTGTTTGATCGCTGGAAAAATAAAGCCCCAATAGACCTATTGCTGTTTCTTGGTAGAATTTTTTTCGCTTAGTGCTTAGCCCCGCTACGATTTCAGCGGGAGTTTGATATCCAGGAGTTGTGACGTCTATGAGCCCCGGGGGAACAATGGCTTGGGCTGTTTTATCTTTGATTTTTTCTCTGGATTTTTCTATATCTACAGCGGTAGGAACAGCGCCTATCCATTTGAAAAAATCACCAGTGTTTTGTTTGAAAAACTGCTCGTTGACTAGTTTTTGGATATCTGCGAGCTGATTGCTAGTGACGGTGAAATCACTTTTTTCTTGGCTTAGTTGAGTCAGACTTTTACTAATTTGATCCTGAATTAATTCAGTGAGCTGTCCTTGGGTGTATTTGTCTTCAAGTAATGAGCTGATAAAACTTGGCAAACCAACTAATAGCCAGTCGCGTTGTTTGGGGTCTAGTTGGCTTGGGTCAATTTCTTTATTAGCAAAAAAAGCTAAAAAGTCTTTTCCCGATTCATAAATAAGGTTTCTAGTGACTTTTTCAATGATTTTTTCATTATTTAATAGCTGAGGTTCATCTAGTGCGGTGTCACCGCCCTCATCCTGTTTTGTCTCGTCTCTTACAATTTTTTTTTCAACTTCTTTTGGTTCAATAGCAAGTTCTTTTAATAACTGATTAAATAAGTCAATAAACCTACTGACCTTAGTTATGTCACTCATGGTAATGATATTTTCATTATCAGTGAGGTAGGCTGTGGATGTGAATTTTTCTTTTGTAGTGGCTAAAATACGATTCCATGGTTTTTGGGGCTCCTGAGGTTTGAGCTGAGTTGCTACTTGGGTGTAGAAAGCATTGATGATCTGTCTAGCGTCACCAACGCGTAAATTTTTATTAGAAATTAAAATAACTTGAGCACCAATTGCTCCCTCAGCAATGCCCAGTGCAGTGACTAGGCCAATTTTTTCCCAAACACCAGCTGGATCCTCTGTGAATTTTTGTTCAATTTCTCTTAAAAGATCGTCAATGGAATCATATTTAACCTCTTTGGTTTTTTTAGCATAAATTGTATTGATTTGTTTAAATAATTCATCGACCGCCCCCTTGAGTTGTTTTAGTGAAAAATCAGCAATATAATTAGATTTTCGCCCAGGATCTTTTTTCCCACGCTTGACAGCGGTTTTCCAGCTATCAATCAGAGTGCTGGCGCTTATTCCCCAAGAAACTCCTCCTAGTTCTTTTTTATAACACTGAGGTTGAACCAACCACCTTCTGATGTAATCTACAATTACAATTACATCTTCAGGATAAAGAGTTAGACTGACATAATCCTCACCAAACTTTGGGTTTTTAACATCATCCTCTTTTAGCCCGTAAAGATTAAATTTAAGCTCACGCTTATTAATTACTCGTGAACCATCAATTATTTTAATGACAGATTGATTGGGATTAAAAACATTATCGCTTCCAGATGTAAATGCGCTGGCTAGTGAGCCCACTAATTGATGAAGAAGGTCAAGAGTTAAGAGAGGCTCGTTGTTGGCTTTGGAGAGGACAACCTCAAACTTTTTTGAGGTTAATAAACCATGCTCTCTAGCATCTTTAACTTTTTGGTTGTCTTGAATTCTTTTTGATTTGGTCGCTGCATCTACCATAACTAAATTTATTATAGCGGTTTATTTGTGGTTTAAACCATGGCTAGCTGGATTATGCTGCTAGATTATGCGAGTTGGCTTGGGCACAATCGGCTTATAACTCCGACTCGCGATCACGACTTGTTATTCTGGCTCTAAATATTGGTTTGCGACTGTTGAAAAACATATCCTTTGGATATATTTACCAAGGGCGTGTAATATGTAAGTTGGGTAATTTACTATGATTAAAAAATGATTAAAAAAATATTAGTTAATATTTCAAATTATCAGCGTCAGCAAATTGACGAGCTAGTAGATCGAGGAATCGTCTCAACTGTTAGTGAAGCTGTGCGTTTGGGTTTAATGATGTTTGTTAAGCGGGAAAAATTAAATCTTTGGGATAAGCAATTTTTTACAGAATATGAGGCTGGAATTCTGGTACGTAACCACAGAACTGGAGTACTACTCTCAGCACATTTCCAAAGAGATTTAAACTCTTTAGTAAAAGAAAAAGAATCTCGATTAAGAGGCGGTGTATGGGTGATTTTAAGAAAAATTGTTCATCATTTTGACTCAAACAAGTTTTCAGATACTATCAAAGATCCATCTTTAGAAATTAAGCCTTTAGAGCTTGAAAATTATTATTTAGCAAGGTTTATTTTTTGCAATCAACCCTGGCATATTTTACTTCGCTATCATCAACAAAATACCATTGCTTGTCATATCAGTTGTGCTACAGATCAGCTTTGGTTTGAGTAGTGGCTAGCTAGTAATCGGTTGTAGTAGTTCAGTAGCTCCTGCCTCAAAGAGAGTAGTTTTTTCAAAAAATGCCAGTAAAGCTTGCTCTTTTTCTCCAATTTCTTTTTTTATTTTAGGAATAGTTATTTCAAACCAACTTGTTCGCCTACTAATTTTTTCTTGCTGAGCTGGATCATGTGCTAGACTTCCTATTGCTGCTGATATTTTAGGCCGAGCAGTTTCTAGCGCATCGCTCCTTTTTTCTAATTCTTCTATTTCTCTACTTTGGTTTAAAATAGCCTGTCTTATCAGGATATCTTTTAGTTGCATCAGCATCGCCGGTAGTTGACCTCTCATATTCTCATGGGCTACATGAGCATTTCTAGAGATGGCGGTTATTTTAGATAGGGCAGTGATTACTAAGGGAATCATTTCTGAAGGCATGTCGCGAGCAATGCCTCCCTCAGTACCTTTAGTAAAGTCACGTAGATTTTTACCTGCAGTAAGTTTTTCAGCTAAAACTAAGTATGCCCACTCCACACGTTCTTTTATGCTATTAAATAAAGCTATTGTTGATGGGGCTAAATCCATCATGTTTTTTCCCAATTTTGCAATTTCTATTTCTAATATTTTGTAAAAAAAATTTTGAAAATCTGGAGAAGGCTTCTCTGGTTCTCCTCCAAAATTCTCTCTCATTTTAATAGCTGGCGTTGCTGCTTCTATGTGTGCCATATCTGGCCTTTCTTAAATAATTTATTATTTTGAGGAAAAAAGTCGTTAAAACAAAAAACTCCTCATGTTGAGGAGCATCTTGGCGTAAGTCGGTCTGGTTGCGACCGTGCTTAAGCCGAGGATTTAAATTAAAGTTTAATCCGATGCTCGTCGATTCCCTGGTTTGAATCAGGGTGTATCTTTAGCTCGGACTGATCCTGCTTGCGTCTGTTTTGAGCAGACTTAAACGGGAAACACCGTTGCGGCACAGCGATGGATTTTCACCATCTTCCAAAAGACACGTTTTTAATCTAAGTTAAACTATAACATAGAGAAGCAATGGGTGTTAGTAGGTTTGTTTACCTAAACTCTATTTTAAAGGGATATGAGTCTAAAAAATATATTTTTATTATTAATCAAGCTAAGATTAGCTCTAAAAAAGTACTCCAGCTTAAAAATGAACACGACATTGAGCTAGTAGATGCTAGCAAGTTGCTGAGTTGGGGGTGAGTGTTGGCTGGAGACTAGTTAACTTCCAAAGTAGCTCTTTATGAGATTTTGATCACCTTTTCGCATCGCATCAATATTTTCTTTGATGCTAAATGAAAGCATTTTTTTATTTTCACTAAATAGCTCTTTGGCCAATATGCCGCTAACGCTTTTCCAGCGCTCAACATGATCTACGGCAGTTAGGTGTTGGGCTAAACTTTCAACACCTTCTCCACCACTAACTAAAATAGCTTGTAGATTTTTTCTTGCTACCTCAGGATTATTACTATTTTTGGCCTCGTTTAATAGTTGGCGGCCCTTTTCACCAAATGACCATCCAGCTGTTTCAAGATATTTTTGTACATTTAAAATTTTTTCAGCTGCATAGCGAGGCTTTTCTTTTACCATTAAAATAAAGTCTTGCTCACTTACAACCTCCTCAGATTTTTCTGACTCAGTTTGGCGTAAAGAGCTAGCTGAGTTATAGTTAGCTCCTTCAAATAGTGCTTTGATAAATCGCAGTACACCTGTCTCAAAAGTATCTTTAGTTCCTTCAGCGCTCCATTTAGCAAATTCTGATAATAAAAAACTGCCAATGCTTTTAAAACGCTCTAAGCCTTTTTTTTCCATTGCTTCCGGGTCAAGTGTTCTGGTGTCTTGATGCTCATCAAATGCCTCATCGTTAAAAAATTGTGCTGATAATTTTTCTGCTTCAATTAGTCTATCTCTAACTAATTTAGCTTTTTCATCTTCTGTTAGGCCTACATTATTAAGAAGTTCAATGATGCCAATCTGTTTGCATAAGTCATAAAATTGGTCAAGCTCTACTCCGTGTTTTTTATGATCAATTCCCAGAGCTTCTAAAACTTCCTGAAAATTTTCTAAATCTGGCGCGTCAGTATCAGCCTCAGCTGGCTTGCCATCTTCATCTGGTCGTTCTTCTAAAGGAGAGTCAGGCTTGTTCTCTGCTACGTCACCTTCTGGGGTGGGTTGGTTGCCTTCAGTTCTAATTTCTTCAGCTTCGGTTTTTTCACCTTCACCTTCTGGCGCGTCAATTTTAATAGCTTCTATTTTTCCGTCGTGGATAGCTTCTTTTGATGCTTCTGTTGCTTCGTTCATAGTCACACTATTTCATAGTTGATAAAATGGGTCAAGCCTATTAACAGTCTACTAACGCCTGACCCACCTACGCATTTCGGGTAATTTGTTGGCTGGTAAGATAATTACTTGCCTGGTGTATCCACTTAGGATACGCATACTTCCTGCACCCTTGGTAAATATATCTAAAGGATATGTTTACCAAGGACCACTAAATCAATGGTAATAAAAACTGTTCTGATATTTCAAAAATTGCTGTTAGTTTGGGGATTTTATATTGACTTAGTTTTCTGGGGAAATGAGATTAAAAGGGGAGATTATAGCTAGTGAGGTGTTAAAAGAAAATGGCTTTTTTATAAGAAATGTCGTAAACTGGTACTTACAATAGATGAAATATGTTGTAAACTGGTACTATGTTTGAACGAGATATTGAGGTAGAGCTAAAAAAGTGGCAAGATAGTCCTATCCGCAAGGTGTTGGTACTTAGAGGGGCTCGTCAGGTGGGCAAGACTAGTGTGGTGCGGAAGTTTGGGGGAGATAATTTTCGGCAAGTGGTAGAGGTCAATCTAGAGAATAAAGAACATCAGCAAATATTTGCAGGTGTGTTGAGTGTAGCTGATTTTGTGCAAAGAGCTGAGGTGCAGCTGGGGAAGGAGTTGGTAGATGGAGAGAGTCTCTTGTTTGTGGATGAGATCCAAGAGAGCCAGGAAATGTTGGAGTTACTCAGGTTTTTTGTCGAGGAGAGACCAAAATTACATGTAGTAGTGGCTGGATCACTACTGGAGGCAAAAATGGCAGGTAAGTGGAGTGTGCCGGTGGGGAGAGTGGAGTATATGTATTTATATCCTTTGACGTTTTTTGAGTATTTACGAGTAGTGGGTCAGGAGAAGTGGAGAGAGTATCTCAGTAAGCTTCAACTTGGTCAGAAAATGACAGGTGAGGTAGCTATCCAGAGGTTGTTTCGAGATTATATGTTGGTGGGAGGAATGCCGGAGGTGGTGGAAAGTTATGTAAAAAATAAAAATATGTTGTTGGTGCAGGAGATTCAGAGTCGATTGCAGACTTCGTATATTGATGATATTGCCAAGTATGCTAGCAGTGCAGAGAGAAAATACTTGGAGTTAGTGATCGTGACAGCACCAAAACTCGCTGGTGAGTTATTTAAGTATGAAAATATGGGTGAGAGTGGATACCGGGGGAGAGAGATGAGAGAGGCGGTGGAGATACTGGAGAAAATTATGTTATTACGACAAGTTAAATCAGTTAATTCGGTGGAGTTGCCGTTATTGCCAAAGGAGAAGCGGGCAAAGAAGATGATTTATCTGGATACAGGGATGGTGAATTATATTAACAAAGTACAATCTGAATTAATGGGTGGAAAATATCGAGGGAAGGTAATGGAGCAAGTGGTGGGGCAGATACTAATCGCTTCTTCCCTGCGGGAAAAGAGAGAGTTATATTACTGGGCGAGAGATCGAGATCAAGGGAGTGCGGAAGTAGATTTTGTGTTATTACAAGGAGAAAAGGTGGTGGCGATGGAGGTAAAGTTAGGTGAGACTAGGGTAATGAAGTCGATGTTTAGCATGTTGGAGTCAGGAGGAAATAAAATTGTGCCAGTGAGGGTGGGTTGGGATGCTCTCAAGATGGAGAAGTATAAATATCGAAAACAGGAATATGAAATTTTGTCTTTGCCTTTTTATTTATTGGATAGGTGGGAGGAGCTTGTCGGCTAAGCATTAAAACAAGCTTCAGAAAAGGTTGGTGGAGTGTAACGCTATTACTTCTGACCCACTTTAACCAGGCTTTGTGTTTTTTATCAGAAGTTGATAAGATAATTATTGACCATATTTATTTTTAATGGGGAGATATTGTTATGAATGAAACCGTACCATCATTAAAAGCTATTATGTTTGGTTTAAATTTAGTTCCAAGCAAAGCCTATGAGTATGAGGATAGTCTGAATAAGGCAAAAAATGATCCAGAAAAAATTACTATATTGCGTGATAGACTAGCTGAATACATAAATAGAGCTAAAGCACAGGTAGATAATGCTAGAGAAAAATTGGGGGATAGTTTAGATGAAAGACAAAAAGCAGTTTTAACATCTGCAGAGGCAGCGTTAGCTGATGACGGTGATTTGACAGCTCTTTTAAAAGAAATTGAAGACTTATTGCCAGAAGAAGAAGCAAATGAAGGCGAGGCAGAGAATGAAGAAGTTGAAGAAACAGAGATAGCACAACCTAGTGTTGCGGATCTTTTAGCAGGAGCAAGATTCAAGTTAGAGCTTGTGAAAAATCTAGATCCAAATTTAGTGGCAGCTATTGAGGATTTAATGAAAGCACTTGAACTAAACGCGCAAAAAACAGCAGAAGTGAGAGAGCCAACACTTGTTTCTAAAGCTGCTCCTTTTAAGAATTTTTTGAGAAAAACCAAACAAACTCACCAAGAGCGACAAGAGGCAGCCTTGGCTAACCAAGGAAAGCAAACTGGCTATAGACTATTTGCAGACATGAGGCGTCAGATAGCTGGAACAGGCACGATTGTACTTGCTGAGCTTACCAGAGGAATAAAGCTTGATTTTGATGATGAAAAGCATCCTAGAATAGCTTCTGTTGTGGAAAAATTGAAGCCTACTGCGGAAAAATTGAAGCCTACTATTGAAAAACTACAAGTATCAGCTCGGGAATTAATAAAAATTAATTCCGCTTTGGGTGCCTCGCTATCTGAAATTCATATGCAAGCAACCTTGAGAAATACTTTTGATGAGGCTTTAAGAAATAAGAAGGGACTAGCTGGGATTACAGACCCAGAAAAAAGTCGAGATGTTTTCGCTATTTTGCAATTTTTAGAAAAAGTTGGCTTAGTAAAAGAATATGATGAGCCACAATTAAATAGTGCTGGATTTTGGGAAGGTAAGGTTAGGGGTTATGAAGAAGAAGCAATTGCAAAGGCTGTAGAAGCTCTAGAATCTCAATACGAATCAAATCCGATTTTTAAAGCATATATAGATAGACAAGCATTTTTTATGGCTTTGGCTTTTGGAGGTGA
>JAHJBU010000110.1 GCA_018813375.1 Patescibacteria group bacterium | reverse complement strand
TCCCGAATATCGAAAATCGCACTGTTGCCGCAATCGACATAATCGCCATTTCCGTCGAATTCCAGAGCGCCGCCTATCACGCCGGCCACCCATCGAGGATCGCCGCGGAGTGTGCCGTCGTTGCCGTTGCCGCTCACGTCGGCTGCGATGGTCCCGGAGCCCTCATCGAATCTCCAGTGCGCCACCAGATCGGCCGATGCATTGGCGGCAACGCCCAGTACCAACGCCCAAGCCGCCAGACAAATGAATTTCTTAAACATAATGAACCTCCTTCAAATGGCATGACTAATGATGGTTGTGGCTTCCACCTTTATATGCGTGTGGTTGCCCACGATAATTCCTCGTGATTTGACATCACCTCCCTTCTTCAAACGCCCGACATGAACATTCGGTCGGAAGGCGAAAACCTCACTTCCAAGGCTACTACATTGAGAATATCGACCAATCCTGTGCCGGTCTTCACCTCGGAAAGCCGGGAATCGACCGCTTTCCGCCGACACGGGCGACGAACCAACCATCGCTTCATATAACAGATTCCCCCCTCGTAGTCAAGTATGAATTGCATACCGCGGTCCATTATCCGTCAGCACCGATTTTCGCGGAGCGTTAAGCGTCATATAAAATAACATTTGGCCGCCCGATCACTTACTGAAAACTGAGCCCTAATTTTGCTCCATGCAGACCAGCAAGTCGACATGGGAGCTTGTCCCAGTCAACGCTGCGGAGAATAGGATTGTGAGCACGGCGAGGATATACCACATTCACCATGCCATCCTCTACGGAAATCCTACCACTGCCGCGAACAAAGTGGCGATAGATTTTCGCCGCATCACATTCCTCAAACCCTCGTAGTTTTCGCGCCAGCATGCAATACAGCGTGTCCGCCATCATTGTCATCAACACATCAAAGTGCACTTTGATAAGGATGGGGGACGAGAGCGAATTGAGATGAAAGAATTTGACTGCCTCGGCGATTCCATTTTCGATACGCCATCGCCGAGCATAGTGTCCAACCACCATTTCCAGAGGCATCTGAAAATCGTTTGTGATCATGAAGGTCGGCTTCTCATGGCCATTATCACGCACCACAACCTGTCGCAATAAGCCCTCGTAATGCCGCAAGGGGATCATGGATTCATGAACCAGTGGATTGGGGAATTTACGTTTGGGATGGGGAATGTGAATCCGTTTCCACAGGGACATCTTATCAAGATTGGCTACCAGGTTTTTCCCACGCCGCCTCAGCGTCAGAAACAGAATGCCCTGACGGTTCAATTGAGAAAGCTGAGCGTAGCCGGTGAATTTAGAATCGAACACCAAAGTTGGCTTGACGGCCCGACATACCTTCTTCCAGAATGAGAGAAACTCAAGTACCTGATCATCCGCCTCACTGCGTTGTATGTCAGCGGCCGTATAGAGCATCAGTTTACTCTGGGCGTCCTGGGCAAAGAGGGTCAGGGCGCCCTTCATGGTTTTGCCACGTGCGCCCGCCCAGTGCTTTTCCAGTTCAGATTCGTCTCCATAATGCGGGACGGTATGGAAATCCAGATTGATGATTTTGCCATCATAGAGGCCCAGCTTTCGGCCTTGCCGAACGAACGCCTGCTGAAGCCGTTGAAGATGGATCTCGTCAAGGGAGTAAGAATAGGTCGACAAGGCGGTGCACTTGGGAATCACATTGAGCCCGGCAAACAGACCCACGCCTGCATCGAAAGAATGATCCCCGACATGGGCGAACCGTTCCGTACCCATCAGCTTTAAGGCCAGGAAGCTGAGCACATAATTCTTTGCAGGGATGACTTTGCTTCCTGGCAATCCTGCAGACCGAACGATCTTGTCGATTTCAAATTGAGCCAGAAACGGGGCAAACAAAAACAGTCCCGCATGAGAGGTTGAAATACTCTGGCCGTTCACTTGGCTGATGCTAATTCGCTTCGAGGTATCGGGAACCTCTGCGCCTTGGACCGTCATGCCTATTTTCAAACGCGTACGTCTCGGCAGTTTGGGGAATCCCTCTTCCCGTAGCACACGCTCAACAGTACGCACGGAGATTTCATGTCCATCTTCCGAGAGACATTCAGTGATCTCACCGGCAGAAAGGTTTTGCTCTCGCCAGCTCCTGATCTTTTGGCGTATGAGAAAACTGACACGACGGCGAGCAAGTTTTCCTTCGGGGACCGGCTCGGAGAAATCAAGTTTTCCCTGTCTGAACAAGTGCCGCAACAATCGTATGTAGTCGGGGGAATAATTGAACCTCTCGGCTACAATTCGCACGGGCCATCGCTCGACAAAAGAGGCCCGCAGGGCTTCGTAACGGCGTTGCCAGTCATGAACCGGATGGAGAAAGTACGTTTCATTTTTCATGCTGGAAATTACATGCTATGACGGTTACGAAGTCAAGTACAAAAACATAAAACATCTCAGCCCTAATTCATAGGATGTGCGACAAAGGGCGATATTGCCCCAGAAAGGCATCTTTCTGCGGATTCATGCAGGAAAATAAATTACAATAGAGAGAGCTGGAAGTGTTTTATGTGCTGAACTTGGAACTTATATGCGTCATTATATTTGACGTTCTGCCGGTTCAGACGATTATGTTTCAGTAGTGGAATTGCTCCGAAATAGCCGTTTTTCTGCATTCTTCAGGCAAAATCAACATTTGTCTTCCGCAGAGAGACAACAAGCACATGTTATATTCATGTGACGGTTAGCGTTCCGCGAAAATCGGTGCTTAAGGTTGTTCAGCAGATAATTGATATCTATTTGTCCATAAGGGACTCCGGTTGCGTAAGAATCTCGTAACAAGTAGTCCCACCTGT
>JAHJBU010000021.1 GCA_018813375.1 Patescibacteria group bacterium | reverse complement strand
TTTGACCCTCATAGTGTAATACTGCGTGCTGTCCTGGTAATCAAGAGTAAATCTCGTGGTTTCTGCGTCATTTGGGGGAATATCTGGAATGTAGATCACTCCATCTAGAGACAGCTCGTATTCTTTAATGCCATTTACATCAGTAGAGCCTTGCCAGATAAAAGTTGTATAGCCAGTAGTAGTGTAACTATTGTTTTCTGGAGAGATTAAAATGGGCGTGGTGGGCGGGATATTGTCAGTGACTGTTGCAGAGACAATAATTTCTTCAGTTTTAGGGTCAGGGGTCGTGGCCTGAACACTAGCTGGAATTAGTAGGCTAGAGAAGGCAAAAATGATTGTTAAAATATTGGCAGGTAAGAAAGACATTTAGCTTTAAGTATAGTCTAGCTTTAGTGATATTCAAACTGATTGCAAATTACTGGCGGGTTGTAAGCTACTGGCGTGTTGCAAATTACTGGCGGATAATCTATTTTATATTAAAATACTCATTTCACTTTTGATGCAAATGCATCAATTTTGATGAGATTTCATCAAACTGAACTGCTCTTAATTTGGATATAAATACTGCCCAGGCTAATATGTCACCGCAATATGGTTGCTCTAAACCACATTTGACTCGTATTATTACTCGACTTTTTAAAGAATCTGATGTGGCACTGTTAGCCGCAGCGCAGGGCATATTAAATGTGAGTGCTTTTGCTAGAATTATTCAACCTCGAGTTGAAGAAATAGCTAGAAAAAAAGTTAGCTCTAAAATAATTAGTATGACTATTTCACGCTTTTTAAATACACTCAGTAAGGAAGAAGGTTTGCGCAAGTTTTCTTCTTCGGAGGTTTTTATAAAAGAACTTCAAGAACTAGGGTCAAAAAATGGACTTTCAATGATTAAAATTAAGTTTCAGGACAATTATCAAGAGGAAGCTTGCCCTAATCGATTTTACATAGTTTTAGCCAGGCTAGCAGCCTGGAAAGTTGAGATAATGAGCTTATCTGTTTTGAGTGGAGTTTTAACAATACTAGTTGATCCTCAGCAGGCGGGGTCAGCGATTGTTGCTCTAAGGGGGTTAATAAAGCGGGAGCAACGGTTTAATTGTCAACCTAAGCGTCAATCCAGGGCGTCAAGTCAAACGTCAACCCAAGCATCAACCCAAGCGTTAGGTTAAGTATCAAGCTGCTTGAGTTTTTCTTGCTCAAGCTCTGAGACTTTACTCTCTAGAATCTCAATTTTAGCTTGTTGATCTCCGCGACGATAAAGCAAGTGGCGACGAATGGCGATAAAAATGGTTGCAATGACTAACAGTACAATTAAGATAGCCAGCAGTAAGGTGACTGGCAAAAGCCAGAAGCTAGCCACAGCAATGGCTACTTGACCGCCTGTGCCGTAACTCATTATGGCCTTGGCTTTATAAGGTCCAAAACCCCAAATGCGATCCCATTGACCCTCGAAACCTCGAGCAATAAAAGGGAAGATGTTTTTAGTTTCCATCTCAATGGTCTCGATTTTTCTACCCAGTAAGTTATAGATTTCAATCCCAATTTGAGGGCTAATGTGAATGTCAGATTGGTTATCAACAGTAAAGGTAAATGGCACAGGACCAAACTCAGAAAACTTGGGGAAGTTTAATTCACGAATAAAAGCAGCTTCATTAATCGGGCCATCTACTATTACATAAAGCAAGGTGCCCACGCGCTGTTGAAGGGCGGCGGCTGAGCTGGGGATGATAGAAAAGCTGGTGTCAATTGTACTGCCGCCGGCATTGAGCCCACCGGCGTTTGGCTGATGGGTAATCATGGCATAATGACCACCTGGCAGAGCATCAACTGGGGCTTGGATAATGATATTAACTATTGCAATTTCTCCTGGTTGGACGATTTGGACGCTGGGAGTTAGCATTAACCAAGAGGCTAAGCTCCAGCGGTTAGAGGTTTCACCCTCAATTGGAATGGGAGTTTCGCCACCTAAGTCTACAATAAAGTCTTGAGCCAAGGTTTGAACGGTCATAGCCTGTGAGCTACCATTTCTTACCCTGACGCTGGTTTGGATTTTTTCGCCTGGTTTGATTTTGAGAGAAAAATCCTCACCCAAGCGAGGAGGAATAGCGGTAAGTGAAGATTCTGCCAAGGCTGCAGATTGGGCAAAGACAGTTTGAGCTGAAAAAAAAGTTAGAAAGAGAGCTGAGAAGAAAAAGGAGATGATGGGAATAAAAAGGGCAGATTTTTTCATAATTTAATTGTTTATTTAATTAGTGGCATTTTTTAAAAAGTAGCTGTCGCAGTATAAGTAATATTATTTTCATAATTGCCAGCAGCGGTGACTGATGATGGAATAACTCTGTAGCATACAAGTAGGTTTTCATTGTCAGCTACAGTACTGCTCCCAAAGATTGCTTGCGCAGTTTCACTATTTTCAGCATCAGCAAATTGTTTAGCGCAAAAGCTAGCTCCAGAGCAGTTGCCAGCATTTTCGTTGTAATTAAAAGCTTCAGCGCTACCATTACTAATCGAGTTATTAGAGTCATGAAGGGAGTAAGCAAAGCCTTTAGTGGCGCTAGCATCCCATTTGTCATAGGCATTATATTCCATGATAGAAGCATCACCTTTGGAGTCTGGAATACAGCTGGCATTGCCACTGGCTGTTGGATCTCCGGTGCAGGTACCACCATCTCTACCTAATTGATCATTGGCAACTGTGGTTACACTATAGCCGTTAGAGGCGTTAGTTGAGACAGTGAGAGTTTGGGCGGCATTAGTAAAGACATCTATAGGAAGATCACCAAATGGTACATTGGCGGCAGTTGTCATAACATTAGTGGTGACCCCGCAAGCGCTACTTCCTTTAGCTACTCCTAAAATTTTAAAAGTGATTTGGGCTGGAACAGAGGCGGTAACTTTAACTGCTTCAATAATTCCTATTCCAACAGTAGTTGAGTCTTGCACGACTAAATTGCTATCTAGGTGTTGAACAATAATATTGTGAGCATCAGCTACACCAGTGGTGTGGTTGGTTTTAGGCGCTGGGTTGATAAGTGAGTTAATAACAATGGCGTTATTGGAAGAGGCGTCAAAAGCTGTGCCAACTGCGCCTGTTCCAGAATAAGCACACTCAAAAACATGGTAGTCGACGTTATCAATGGTTTGAGCTGAGGCGGTGGCGACTCCTGTTACGAAGTCATAAGTGGCTGTAGCGTTACTAGGACAAGTGACTGTGGGCGCGGATGCGCCAAGGTCAAAGTAGCCACCATCTGGAATGCCATCTGATGATGCAGCGTCATTAGATAGGGCTGGAACTAGGATGCGGATGCGACCACTTGGGATGGCGTTAGCAGTGGTAAAGCGAACAGTCTGAGTAGCTGATTGGCTGGATATAACATCATCGGCTGTATCGGCATCACCCGCAGCAAGAGCGCTGGTAATTGAAAGAGTAGAAAGAGAGCTAGTGCTAGCAACAGTATAAGAACCTAGGCTGATAGTTTCACCAATGCGAAGAACATCACCCTGGACTAATTGAGCAGAAGAAGTAGAGGGATAGTTACCTGTAGTAGTGTTGATGATGACAATAGATGAGCCAACGCTGTTGCCTGTACCTAGAGCACCGCGAAATGACAGTCTGGGATTAGAGAGGGTGACTGAAACGCTAGTTAAGCTAAGAGCTTTACTTTTATCTGCTACCATTGCAGTGCCAACTAGTAGTAGACCAGCAATTGATAGGGCTATAATTTTTTTGTTTTGAAATAATTTAGTCATAGAATTAAAGCATAAATAAATTTATGTATAAAATAGTATGTTGTGTTTTTATGTAAAGGTCAAGGGAGAGAATTAGCCAAGAGCAAGAGCAAGAGCAAGAGCAAGAGCAAGAGCAAAGTTTAGTGATAAATTAATACTGTTTATGTTGTTTCTTTTCTAATTTTAAATAAATTAAGAATAAACTAATTCCAAGCACTAATAATCCTATGACTGAAATTGGTAGGGCAATTATGGTTTGGGTGCGTTCGTGGACAGCTTTATTAGATTGATTGGCATTTGTAGATTGATTAGCACTTGAGAGGCTGGCCGTGACTTCATAAGGTCCAATTAAAAATGGTGGTTTATAGCTTAATGGTTCAAACTCAAATTCAGTTTCAGGATTCATGTTTGCTGGGTCTTGAGTTAATCCTCGTAGTTGCCTGGTGGTGTTAGCCAGAATTACATCAGGGTAAATAAACCAGTGTTTGAGTTCTTTTCCTGACCAACCGTGATTTAGTTTAATTTGACCTTCTGAGGCTACTGCATTACGCCCAAGGTTTTTGGCAATAACCGCAAATTTTATTGAGGAAAAACTATCCACAATTTTAGGTAACTTGATCTGGCTAATTTGAAGCTCGCCTTGGTTATCCAGGTCGCTTTGAATTGACAAAATAACATTGCTAGCTATAGCGCCTGAAGTTTGAGCACTGCCACCATCATAAATAACCGTTGTATCCGGTACTGCAGTTAAGACTAAGCAGAGTGGTTGCTCTCCTTTTTTAGCATGAAGCGGTGGGTTAATTTTAAGAACTAGCTCAATCTGCGATCCTGGTTTGAGTGAAAATGGAGCGCCTAGTTGCTTGTCGGGATTTTGAAGTGTGACATACTCGATTTTAGATGGTTTTTGTAAAATTGGTGTTCCAGTTAGACCATCAGTGGTGAAATCAACTAACTCAGGCACAATTTTAATCGCGACTTTTCCCTCATATCTAAGTAAGACCCGGTGGGTAATATCAGCACCCGGCTTAACCATTAAGTAAGCAGTAGGGGGGAAGACCGTTAGGTCAAGATCGGGGTCTAGAGTTTGAGCAAAGGCAAGAGTCGTAGTGCTTAAGGTAAAAAAAGTGAATAGTAAGGTGACTAGCAAAGTGACTAGCAAAGTGACTAGCGGAGTAAGTAAGATCGGTCGCAACATGTAAGTTAAGTATAGTCTAGCATTAAGCATAGTCTAGCTTTAAGCATAGTCTAGCTTTAAGCATAGTCATTTTTTTTGGGTTTTTTTGATGCTGGAAGTTTTGGTCTTAAACAGGGGATTGGTTTTAAGCTTGTAAAAGTTCTTCCTACTTTTTTACTTACCTCCCGCAGGGGGGGGTGTCCCCGTCTTCTTCGGGACAGGCAAAATGACATCAAAAGGAGGGCAAAAGGATGTCAAAAAGTGGTCAAAAGGAGGGCAAATTGACTACAGGGGTCTGGGA
>JAHJBU010000118.1 GCA_018813375.1 Patescibacteria group bacterium | reverse complement strand
TCGTTTTCGTTAAAGGAGCAGTCGCTTTCGACCACAATATCAATAGTAATCGTATCGCCCGGCTTAAAGCCCCACTCGTCATACCATCTCCAGGTCAGGGTATCGCCGTCGCCTAAGAGCGGGTGAGTCTCGCCGGTATCACCCACCATCATTGCCTCGGTATAGATGTGAATATTGCTGTCGGTATGGGTAATTTGAGAGGTAACATAGTGCAGGCCGGGCGGAATGCGATCGACTATTTCCATCCAGGGATTATCCGGGGGAACATGACCATAAGCAGTTACCTGGTCTTTGTTGACCACGGTAATCGAAATGGTATCCACATCGCAGAATCCAAAGGTGGGAATATCCTGCTGTATACCAAAGGCGCTTGGACCCCGCTGTGCCTTCCAGTAAGGCTTGTTCGTATCCATTAGATCGTTGTATTTACAAGAAAAACCAAAGGTGTCGCCAAAGTCAGGGCAGCCTTCCTGGACGGTGACTATCTGATTAGTGTAGTCAAAGGTATCCGGGCAGTAGCACTTAGCTGTGATCCAGATGGTAATGGAGTCACCATTAGCAAGAATGGTATCCCCGCGGAAATCGTCAAAGACCCAGACTAAGGTGTCGGAGAGGGTAAAACCATTGTCTGGTGGAATGTCGGGATCGTAGACAATATCTGCGGTGGGTGTGCAGGAAATAAGGTCCAGATACGGAGGCAAGGTGTCTGTCACGATCACCCGGTCGGTTGGGCCAGTGCCAATGTTGGTGATGGTGATCTCAAAGGTCATCACCTGGTCGGGCCTGGCCATAAACCAGGGATAGACCTCAGCCGGGTCGATCATGTTTTTTATGACGGTTAAATTGGGCAGGACACCCGGGATGGTGTCGCTGTGGCTATAGGAGTAGGTGTCGTTGTAACAGGTGTGGCCGGTGATGCTGATGACATTGGTTGCCGATGTCCAGTCACAGACACTGCCCAGATTAAAGGTGAGAGAGATCGAGTCTCCAGGAGCTAAATCGGTATCGGAAATAATCCAGGTTAAAGTGCCGGTATCGCCCGCAGACGGCCAGGAGGTTACTTTTGGCCTAATATCTGTGCTATTGTAGGTAATAGCCATCTCGGTCTTGCTGTAATTGGCAAAGTAGAGACCTTCCGGGATGGTATCCTGGATAATGAAGGGTGACATCGAGCCATACATGGTCAGGCTGTCGCTGTTGATGAAGGTAATGGTCATGGGCAGGGTGTCGCACCGGCTAAAGACTGAAGGTGTCTGGATGAAGTCGATCTTACGAGTTGGATAGCTGCCTGTCTTGCTGCCAATTACCCAGTAGGGAGTGGCGCTGTCTTCGGCTGTGCCCTGGAGACAGATCAAGGCATCCGGGTCAGTGGGGTCAGGACAGCCGGTTAAGAGGCGGACCTCGTTAGGATCGGTATTGCTGACACAGGTGACCTTACCGGCTAAGGTAATGACAAAGGCAGTCGTGCCGTTCCAGTATCTCTTGCCGGGCACACCGCCGGCAGTGTCTTCCTCATCTAAGATCCAGGTCAGGACTTCACCGCCCGGGGCACCGGTAACATAATCAGGAGAAGGTGAGGTCTGGGCCGCATCAAAGGTAATGTAGGCCGGCAGGGTGTCGGTGATGATCGTCCGGGAGGCCTGCGTGGGGCCGGTATTTCGCACCGTAATTGTCCAGGTGATGGTGTCTTCTACATCGGCCGGGAATGGGTCTTCTAACTTCTGGATGGTAACAGTGGGCCGGTCAATTGAGCCGCCCAGAGGTGTAGAGTCCGGCCCGGTCAACGGCAAGGTGTAGGTCTCACCGTAGGCCGTGTGGGCGGTCAGTGAGTTATGGTTAGTGCCGCCGGTAAAGCTGCAGTCGCTTCTAACAATAAGGCTTAAGGTAATGGAGTCGCCCGGGTGCATCTTTTGCGAGGAAGGCAGATACCACTTTAAGGTGCCTGTATCCTCAACAACCGGCTTAATGTCAGGCACAATCGGAGAGGTTGCGCCGGTAGAATCGGCATAAATGACAGAAGATGACAGGTAGAACAGCCCGGCCGGCATGGTATCGGTTAAGATTATCTGACCGTAGGCGGTCACATCGCCTGTCTCCTCTCTATTGTCAAAGACGACGGTCATCTCCCTGGTGTCACAGTAGATAAAGCCGACCGGTGTCTTGGTAATGTCAAAATCACCGGACTCATCTTCGGATGGTTTCCAGTAAGGGGTGGAAGTGTCACAGGTAGAGGCATATTCACAGATGAGGTTATTTGTATCTGACGGATGTGGACAGCCGGTAGAGATACAGACTGTATCCGGCTCAAGGCTGTCGGTCGGGGTAACACTGGCCACAAGAGTAATCTTAAAGGGCATTGTCTCGCCGTCTGTCTGGTCTAAGACCCACTTGCTGAAGGTGTCACCACCGCTATCTCGGCCCGGAGAAGATGAGACATATTTCATGTAGGCCGGCAGGGTATCGGAGACAATGGTCCGCGAAGGCGTGGCTCCGCCGGAATTGCTGACGGTAATTGTCCAGGTGACTTCTCCTTCAGCCGGGAATGGGTCAGGGGTCTTGGTGACACTCATTATCGGTCGGGCAGTCGTGCCGGTAATTCCTTTCTTGTTTTCGCCATTGGTTAAGGTGTAGCGCTGCCCAAAACAGGTGGCCCCGGAGATGGAGACTGTGTTTGTATCCGGCCCGCTAAAGGTGCAGTCGCTACTGACGGTAATATAGAGAGTCAGGGTCTCGCCCGGGTCAAGGTCCTCTGTGGTGTAGCCAAATTCTATCAATCCGGTAGAGCCGGCGACAGGAACAGTATCCGGATTATCCGAGACACCGTTAAACTCACCGGTGACACCTAAGAAGAAGATGCCTGCGGGCAGGGTATCGGCAATGATCAAGGGGGCATGCAAGGTATCCCGATCGTCATTAGCAAAGCTAATAGTCATCACCCGGGTATCACAGTAGCCAAAGTTAGCCCCGGACTGGATAATGCTAAAGGAATCCGGATAAATCTCAGCCACCTTCCAGTAAGGCACGGCCGTGTCTTCGATAATTTGATAAGCGCACTTGAAATCTTCCGCTCCTGAGTCGCAGCCGGCCTCTAAGACCACCCGGTTGGGGGTGTCATTGTAATTGCAAATCAGGTTGGCCGGCAGGTTAATGGTCAATGAGCCGCCCATAGGAAAGCTGTCCGGATCATCAAATATCCAGGTCAGGGTATTGCCCGTAACACTGTAGGGGGCAGGCGTTGCCCCGCCGGGATAGCTTAAGTAGCCGGGAAGGTAATCGACAACCTTTACCCTGTCCTCATTGCGAACATCAGTATCTCCGACATTGGTAATCACTATCTCAAAATTAGGGGACTCAGCCGCAAAAGGCTTTGGCCGTTTGACCAGGGTAAACTCCGGCTGGTCTGTGCTGGAGGAAATAACCTTAGTGGTCTGCGGCAGGGAATAGGTCTCACCGTAACAGGTCTCGGCGGTCATCATCGCCGCGTTTTGGCCGCCAGAGAAATCGCAGGCAGCGCAGACAGCTATCGAAAGGGTAATGGTTTCGCCCTTGTTTAAATCTATCGAGGGTGGTAAATACCAGCTAAGAAACCCTGTGTCGCCGGCAAGAGGCGCAGAATCCGGGGACAGAGTAAGTACTCCCTGGGTAAAATGTGTCACCTGGTATCCCTCAAATGTCAGGCCGGACGGCAGGGTGTCAGAGAGCACAATCTGGCCATAGGCATTCACCCCATTAGGCGCGTTAGAGTAATGCACGGTAATGGTATCGCATTCACAATAAAGGATCTGGGGTATCTCGTGGTTAATGTTAAAGAAGGCCGGGTTGGCCTCCCAGAACGGGGTCGAAGAATCGTAGGTATCGCTCATGACACATTGGAGTCCATTAGCCCCATCCGAACATCCGGCGGCGACATAGACTTCATTCGGGGTTAAATCCTTTAGGGGTGGGCAATCCACTGTGCCGCCAACAGTAATCACTTTGGTGGCGCCGGAATCGATCTGATCATCGATGACCCAGGTCAATATCCAGGGCCTGCCACTCCCTGTATCATTTATGATGCTGGTTGGAACGGTATCGGTCAGAGATTCGCTATAGATCACATACCCAACCGGCAGGGTGTCGGTTACCACAATTCTGTCTGTGGCTCGATCCCCTTTGTTGGTGATGGTGATCGTCCAGCTAATCGTCTCTGCGTCTATGGCGGCTATTGGATCAGGGGTCTTGGTAATCGCAATATCCGGGCGCTCGGAAATGCCTGGAATGGGCGCGGTGTCCGGCCCCAGCCAGTATTC
>JAHJBU010000020.1 GCA_018813375.1 Patescibacteria group bacterium | reverse complement strand
GTCTGGGAGGAAGAATAAGATTGTTGGAGAGATTTGACAAAGGGACAAGATTCTTGTGTGAGTCTGGTAAAAACTACAAAAGTCTAAGAAAGATAATTAAACTCCTAGTAAGACCGTTGAGCGAGCGTCAAACCACTGGTATGAAACTACAAATAAAACTTAAGATAGTAAGCTCCCGAGGTGGAGAAGGTGCCACCGTGTCGAAACTAGAGATTAATTATCTTTTCTACAAGCTCTTCTATCAACAAAAAACCCCTTGGTTAAGGGGTGTCTTGTCTCAGATTGCGGGTTTAACCCATATCTTGTACTTATCAATTGTCAATATTATGCAACAGTCACTATTTTTTTTCAAGCCAAACTTAAGCTTACATCAATGTGGACGCGACGGGACTCGAACCCGCTACCCCAAGATGTCGATTCTGAAGCCTCACCATGAGCGCGCCCATAGTAGCAGTAAAACACACCAACATTACCGCAAGTGTAATAAATTCAAGATTAGTCTTTTAATATGCACAGCATCTTGCGTACCTGCTGATTTTTCGGCACTACGCTTGAAAAAGTCAGGGTCCGTAATATGAAACAAAACACCCAAAAACTTCTCACCTGGCTTTACTCGCCAGCAGACCGTAAATCAATTGACGCGCCAACAGACCGCAAACCAATTGACGCGCCAGCAGACCGCAATCCTCGCGCCATTGATTACCAACAATTAGCACTAATTCTCCCAGACATGACCCCTGGTGGCCGCCGTTCACTCATCTACTTTTTAACTCAAAAACATCTGATTTGTACCAATACTCTAGGTGGTAAAACCACCATCAGCTTAACTTCACATGGCACAGATGCCTTAATTAGCCAATTTCCGGTTTTTTCTAAGGCTCTGCGAGAGTGGCAAGGGGAATGGTCGATGTTGATCTTTCACAAAGGCCCTAAGGGTGACCCTCACTTTAGATACTTACGCCAGCTGTTACTAGATCAGCATGCCTTTAGTCTCAGCAGAGGAGTTTATCTTTATCCAGGAGAATTGCCTAGTCAGGTGAGCAATCTCTGTAAAGAAATGTATGTTGGGGCGGTGACCGTGGCCATGGTGAGCCAGTGGATATTTGGCGACGAGCGTCGCGCAGTGAGTGATCATTATATATTATCGGATATTGCAGAAATTTACTCTGGTATTAGCAATGAGATTAATCAACTGCTAGAGACACAAAATGAGCAAAAAAGATTGACTAAGAAGGTACGATTACAAATTTATTCGGTTTTTGATCGTTTATTTAATGTTTTAAGTCTTGATCCTGGGTTTTTGCATTATTATTACCCCCAATTACCAACAGCAGAACAGTTGCTCAATCAATTGCATTCAGTATTGATACTATTTGATAGTATTTGATAAAAATCTAGCTGAGTTTGAGTTTTTATTTCAATCTTCGTGGTTTACATGAATCATTTTGATCCCTTTTGTTTAACTTCGGGCAAAAGTTATTACGACTCATTCGGGTTTAAAGTTTTTGACAAAAGTGATGAGTAATTTGATCTAGAAAGCAAGGTTTGTAAGCTAATTTTCCTAAATGCAAGAATAACCCACCAGGCTTTGCAGTAATAATTCAGGAATCATGCAAGAATATACAATTTTGATAGGACGAAGAGATTTTCGTGCGAAAATGATGCGAAAATAGAAAGCTAAGCGTTGGTTTAAGCAAAGTTTGTAAAAATTACACTTCTTGTAAGCATCCAGTGCTATTGAGCTTATTAAAGAAAACCAGCTATCACCATCGGTGAGCGAGCAAGGCAGAGATAGACTTTTTAGATTTTATGGACAAACTCGGGCAACTTGTTGGCTGGTAAGATAATTACTTGCCTGGTGTATCCACTTAGGATACATCTACTTCCTGCACTCTTGGTAAATATATCTAAAGGATATGTTTATCAAGGACCACTAAATCAATGGTAATAAAAACTGTTCTGAATACGGAGATTTTTTTATTGTCAAAAAAGTAACTCAAACAACTATATCAACTCATCACAAATTACCCGAAATGTGTAGGCGGGTCAGCAAGTTTTAAACCAGCGCTTAGGTTGGCTGTTATCTAGTTGATCTACTGGGATCCAATACAACATTTGATTTTCGTCTTCGTACTTGTCAGTAATAGTGAAAATTTCACCAAGGTAAAACTCATAAATAGTCAAATTTGCAGGTCGGGCTTGAGTGGTAGGGAAGTTGTAGTCAGGGTGAGAGACGACAAGTTGATATTCGCCTGGTTGGAGAGCTAAGCCACTATAAAAGCCGCGTTTGTCAGTTACCACGCTATCAACAACTTCTTCGCTTTCGTTTTTGACCTCAACTAGCGCAAATGGGACCCCTGCATGAGTTTGGCTATCATAAACCAGTCCCTGAGTCTTGCCAGCTGGGAGAAGGTGCAGGGCCTGGAGAGTACGCCAGATGAGGTGGGGTGAGAGCCCCCTGCCAAAGCGCCTGACCATTGCCAGCAGAGCTAAAAGAGCTAGCAGAGCAAGCAAAAGTAGGGCCAAAATAGGGCTAAGATTAATTGCAGTAGCGATGATGTAAGTGCGTACTCCCAGAGGAACAGCTGCAATAATAGCTTTAAGTGGAGCTGGCAAGTGTTCCCAAGTTTCTTGAAGAATTTCATGAGCGATCTCAATAGGCGGTGTGAGTGGAATAGAGATAAGAAATGGTAAGGTAGGAGGGAGTAAAGTGGGTCTGGACGGAGTTTGTAAGGGTGGAGGGGAAGTAGTAGGCAAAGGAGTAGTTTGCGTTGGTTTGGAAGAAGCTGGCGGGTATGTAATAACTTTAGTTTTAATAATGAATTGGACGTTGTTTAAAACACTAATTAACCCAGCCTGATCAGTGATAATAAAATTTAATGTAATGACAACATCTCGAGGTAAAATGCCAAGTTGTTGGCCCCAATTACCATTAATATCAGTAGTGGCAGTGAAAACTTGAGTGGGATCATCGGGGATGGTAACAGTTAAGACCACAGTGCTATTGGCCTCGCCGTTACCTAAGAGCTGTGGCTCGTTATTTTTTAGCTCAATTGGGTCTTCTGGAATGGTACTGATATCTTGTGCGGAAATAGAAGTGACTATATCACCAATTTGCGTTAGCACAAAGCTTGGCGCTTGAGTATCAATAGTAAAGCTCCAAGTGGCAGAGTCAGTGCCGTTGTTTAGCGCGTCATTGGCGCGGATTTTCCAGGTATGAGTACCGTCGGCGATTAATTCTTTGACCCTCATAGTGTAATACTGCGTGCTGTCCTGGTAATCAAGAGTAAATCTCGTGGTTTCTGCGTCATTTGGGGGAATATCTGGAATGTAGATCACCCCATCTAGAGATAGCTCGTATTCTTTAATGCCATTTATATCAGTAGAGCCTTGCCAGATAAAAGTTGTGTAGCCAGTAGTAGTGTAACTATTGTTTTCTGGAGAGATTAAAATGGGTGTGGTGGGCGGGATATTGTCAGTGACTGTTGCAGAGACAATAATTTCTTCAGTTTTAGGGTCAGGGGTCGTGGCCTGAACACTAGCTGGAATTAGTAGGCTAGAGAAGGCAAAAATGATTGTTAAAATATAGGTTGAAATATAGGTTGAAATATTGGCAGGTAAGAAAGACATTTAGCTTTAAGTATAGTCTAGCTTTAGTGATATTCAAACTGGTTGCAAATTACTGGCGGGTTGTAAGCTACTGGCGTGTTGCAAATTACTGGCGGATAATCTATTTTATATTAAAATACTCATTTCACTTTTGATGCAAATGCATCAATTTTGAT
>JAHJBU010000116.1 GCA_018813375.1 Patescibacteria group bacterium | reverse complement strand
ATTAAGCTGGCCTTACAGCATTTGTAAATACTTTTGAAGCGAATAAAAGTTAAGAAGTGGGGAATTTGCCTTGACAAAAGAGGTTTGACTGTGCTAAGGTAGTCAGAACAGGGACGACTATTTATTTTCCATTTTCCCCTGTTTCCCCTTTTCCCTTCATTACACTTCATTTGGGTAAATGGTTACACCAAAAAAGGTATAAAACAATGAATGAATTAGTCCCAACAGAAAGAATAGAGGGTAAGATTCTCTTGATGAGAGGGCAGAAGGTGATGTTGGATAGAGATTTGGCGGAGCTGTATGGAGTCCCCACCAAAAGGCTTAATGAACAAGTGAAAAGAAATATAAAAAGGTTTCCCGAAGATTTCATGTTTCAACTGACGAAAGAAGAGTTTGAAAATTGGAGGTCGCAAATTGCGACTTCCAATTCAGAGAAAATGGGAATAAGACGTAAGCCTTGTGCATTTACGGAACATGGAATCCTGATGCTCTCCAGTGTCCTTAACAGTGAAAGAGCCATACAAGTCAACATTCAGATTATGAGAGCCTTTACAAAGCTAAGACGGATGCTGGCTACAAACGAAGAGCTTAGAAAGAAAATCAAAGAGCACGATATTAAATTTGAAATTGTCTTTGAGGCTATAGAAAAACTAATAACTCCTTTACCGGCTAAAGAGATAAAGATAGGATTTAGACCTGATGAAGAGGGAATGATAAGATGAAGATAAACCATTATATGGGGGGGGGGGGTAAACTACCCCTTAACTACCTTTTTAAATAACAGGGGAAGGAAGAGAGAAGGCGTCTCTGTGGCCTGATTTGGGCCGGCAGGATGCCTTTTATTTTTAACGAAAGGAGAAAGATGATGAAAAAGACAGAAGAAACAGAAGAGAAAATCTTGGGCAGATGGAAAGAATTGCGTGGGCAGGTTGCTGATCTGCTTAAGGCATCTGAGGTCGAGTCGGCGCAGGTTGGTGATCTGCTTAGCGCATTTGAGGTCGAGTCGGCAAGGGTGGAGAAGATTGCCACCGATGCCCAACAATACGCCGAGAATATCGTGGAAACGGTGCATGAGCCTTTAATAGTCTTAGATAAAGACTTAAGGGTTGTCACAGCCAGCCGTTCTTTCTGCCGGACATTTAAGGTCAGCCGGCAGGAGACAGAGGGATGCCTGATCTATGACCTGGGTAATCAACAATGGGATATCCCGGCTTTAAGAAAGCTCTTAGAGGAGATATTGCCCCAGAACACCACCGTAGAAAAGTTTGAGGTAGAACATACCTTTGAGACTATCGGCAACAAGATAATGCTCTTAAATGCCAGGAAGATATATAGAGCGATGATCAATACGGAGTTGATCCTCTTAGCCATTGAGGATATTACCGACACCAGGTGGATGGAGGAACTGTCTAACCAAAAGGAACGCTTAGCCGTAACCTTGCGCTCGATTGGAGACGGGGTGGTTACAACTGATCTGAATGGCAATGTTGGTTTTCTTAATAAGGTGGCAGAGAAACTGACAGGCTGGAGGAATGAAGAGGCTATTGGCAAGCCCTTAACCGAGGTCTTTTGTATCATTAATGAGTTGACCGGAGAGCCTTGTCCAAATCCTGTCGAAAAGGTGATCGAAACAGGTGGGATCGTTGGCTTAGCCAATCATACGGTGCTTATTGCCAAAGACGGAACAGAGAGAATTGTGGCTGACAGCGCCGCGCCAATAAAGGATAAAGACAGCAAGACCATTGGCGTCATCCTGGTCTTTCATGACATCACCCATCAACGAAGGATGGAAGAAGAGGCCCAAAAGCTCCAACACATCGAATCAATTGGTCTGTTAGCCGGCGGGATTGCCCATGATTTCAACAATATATTGGCCAGCATTCTTTTAAATACCCAAATTGCAGAAATGAAGAAAGGGGAAGATATTACCAGATACTTAGATGGGA
This sequence comes from Patescibacteria group bacterium, assembly GCA_018813375.1. Classification (GTDB taxonomy): domain Bacteria; phylum Patescibacteriota; class Microgenomatia; order UBA1400; family PJMF01; genus JABBGTR01. The sequence continues at coordinate 1,782 of JAHJBU010000116.1, read as the reverse complement.
TCAAGAAGGCCACCATAAGGGCCACAGATCTAACCCACCAATTACTTACCTTTGCTAAAGGCGGATTACCGATCAAGAAGGTTTCAGCCATGGAAGAGTTTAAAGGGATGATAGAGGATACAATTGACTTTAGTCTGGCCGGTTCTAATATAAGATGTGAATTCTTACCTGGTGAAAATCTCTGGCCCGTTGAGATTGATGCGGCTCAAATTAGTCAGGTGCTCAACAATTTAATCTTAAATGCCAAAGAGGCCCAGCCAGGAGGCGGAACAATAGAGATTAAGGCAGAAGATGTGACTGTTGCCGAGGGGGAATTACCCATAGAAGGGGGCAAATATATAAAGATCTCTGTTTCCGATCACGGAACCGGCATCTGCCAGAAGGATCTTGGAAGGATATTCGATCCGTACTTTTCCATAAAACAGGAAGGAAGGGGTTTGGGGCTGGCCAGTTGCTATTCGATTATCAAGAATCATAATGGGTATATTGATGTGGAATCTAAGTTAGGGGCCGGCACAACCTTTCACCTCTATTTACCTGCTGCCGGGGGAAAGCCGGTTGAGAAAGAAAAGATGATCAGGGCCATCAGAGGAGAAGGAAGGATACTCCTTATGGATGATGAAAAGGCTATCTTAGAGTCGACCGGCGAGGTACTTAAATATCTTGGTTATGAAGTGGAGTGCGCCAGGGATGGAGACCAGGCAATTAAGCGGTATAAAGAGGCCAAAGAATCCAAAATGGCCTTTGATGCGGTCATTTTAGATCTAACCATCCCGGGAGGAATGGGAGGAAAAGAGACGATCAAGAAGCTATGCGAGATTGACCCTGAGATTCGCGCCATTGCCTTTAGCGGATATTCCACTGATCCGGTGATGGCCCACCCTAAAGAATATGGTTTCTCGGCAGTTATGGTTAAACCGTATCTGGTCGAAGATATGAGTGCGGTCTTGCATAAGCTGATTGGCAAGAGACCGGGCAAAGGTATTTAGCCTGAAGGCAGATAGGCTGAAGGTCGAAGTCCAACCCCGTTGCCGATGCTTTCCTAACAGTCTTCAGTCTTCAGTCTAAACAACCTGATTTATGGCGATGATCATCGTTTCGGCCATTTGGGGTAGGTCAATACTTAGGGAGTCAAATTTGGAGTTTAGGCTTTAGCCTTTCATAAATGAAATCCTTTCATGATTAACTGAAAAGAAAGTTGCGCAGCCTAATTTAGTGAGTGGCCGAAACGATGATCAAGGCCTGATTTATTCATCCCAATATTTCCTAAACTTCTTCTATAAACATCTTCACTGCCTCACCGGAGAAGATCCTCCTCATTCTTAGCCTCATTTGCCAAATCATTTCGCCACACTCACTCCCTGCCAATTTTTCTATTGACAAAATGGCCTTATGGTTTATAATGGAAATCTATCCCTGCCATAATTATAAGGAGAAAAGATAATGAATATGCAGCCTGATTGTATCCCCTGTCTCTTAAGGCAGGCTTTAAGGGGAGCTAAGCTTGTTACTGAGGATCAATTTACTCATCATAAGGTTTTAGCCGAGATCATGGAATATTTCCTTGGCCTTCCTTCTTTTTTAATTCCTCCGGGAGAGATCACCTCTATTATTCAGGAGAAGCTGAAACAGATTGTCGGGCATAGCGATCCTTACCTTGAGGTTAAGCAGAAATTCAATCAGCTTGGCTTAGAGCTTTATCCGGAGCTGAAAGAGATGGTCAGAGATTCAACTGATCCTCTTCTTACCGCAGCCAAGCTGGCCATTGCGGGCAATGTGATT
>JAHJBU010000019.1 GCA_018813375.1 Patescibacteria group bacterium | reverse complement strand
GCAGATATGGATAAAATCAACAAACTAAATAAGAATCAACGTTTTATTGAGCCATCGGGTTGGTGGGGTGTGCCTTATTTTAAATAAAACCCAGCTTCCTACTTTATCAACTTTAGCCATTTGATTATACTAAATATCTATCATGACTTACATTTTGTTTGTAGTTGGTTTATTGGGATTGTGGGCTGGAGCGGATGCCATAACCAGAGGATCTTTGGGAATAGCTAGAAAGTTTCGTTTATCAGAAGCGTTTGTTGGCATGACTATTTTAGCTTTAGGTACAGATTTGCCTGAGGTAATTGTTTCAATAACTGGAGCGATCGAACAAAGAGCTGGCGTAGAAACAGCTGGATTAGTCATTGGTAATATTATTGGTTCTACTATGGGTCAGATAGGATTGGTTCTTGGGATTGCTGGGGTATTAAAAGTTTTAGAAATTAACAAACAAGAGATAATTAGTAACGGCAGCGCGATGATTGCTGCAGCATTGGCTTTTTGGTTATTTGCTCAGGATGGTTTTATTTCTCCAACAGATGGACTATTTTTACTTGCAGGATATGTGCTTTATCTAGTGTTATTAAGTAGCAATGAGCGAAAATTATCTAAGTTAGCTAAAAAAAGTAAGAAGAAAAAATTATTTAAACGTGATAAGCAAGTAATGTGGAGACATGTCTTAGAATTATTAATTGGACTGGTGGTAGTGGGCGCAACTTCACATTTAGTTATTACTCAAGGATTAATCATTGCTGAGATGCTTGAAATTAGCCAGATGTTGGTGGGTATTATTATGATTGGGCTTGGGACAAGTCTGCCAGAGCTAGCTGTCTCATTTAATGCTATTTTTAGGGGTTCTACTGAATTGTAAATTGGAAATTTAATTGGCAGCAACATCGTAGATATTTTATTGGCCTTAGGATTAAGTGCCACTATTGGAGGGTGGAAGGTGCCAAGAAATATTACTACTTTTGATCTACCATTTTTAATAGTAACCTCGATCATCATCATCATGTTTTTATTATCTCGTAAGAAACTAGAGCGCAAGGAGTCATTTTTAATACTAGCTCTTTACTATGGGTATATAATGCTCAAGTTACAAGGTTTTTAGATAGGATTTTCATGAAGAATTGGCAAAAATTGAAGCAAAAGCCGGATCTATGGCAACAGTTTTTTGTCAGAGAGCAAGTGCTGGATGAGATTAGAAGCTTTTTTAAAAATCAAGAATTTCATGAAGTTGAGACACCTATATTAACTGCTAGTCCAGGAACTGAGCCATATCTAGATTTGTTTGCGACTGATTTAATGATCCAAACACCATCTGGAAATAAAAAAAAGCAACTTTATTTACTTACTAGTCCTGAATTGGCGATGAAAAAATTAATTGTTGCTGGATTACCAAAAGTATTCCAGTTGTGTAAAAGTTTTCGTAATCACGAAGGTCTAAGTACTCTTCATAATCCAGAATTTACTATTTTGGAGTGGTATCGAGCAGAATCTGATTATACTGAGATTATGACTGATTGCGAAAATTTAATTCAATCACTTGTCAAAAATATTCATCAAAGAGATTCTCTAGTTTATCAGGGGAAAACATATCAATTAACTAGTCCTTGGCCTCGCTTGGCGGTCAAAGAAGCTTTTTTAAAATATGCTGGCATTAATGAACAATCTTTATTAGATAGAGAGTTGTTAGTGAAAGTTGCGTTAAAAAAAGGCTATCAGCAGGCTGAGGAATCATCTTGGGAAGAGTTATATCATCAGATTTTTTTAAATGAAATCGAGCCAATTCTGGCAACATTTGATCAACCAGTATTTTTATATGATTATCCTTTAGCGTTAGCTGCTTTATCTAAAAAAAAAGCAGGTGATGAGTGTTTTGCAGAAAGATTTGAACTTTATATTGGTGGGATAGAGTTGGCAAATGCTTTTAGTGAATTAACTGATCCTAAAGAACAACGTCAACGAGCTATGGCTGATATGCAGCAACGCGGACAGTTAGCAAAAGATACTTTTCCCATTGATGAAGATTACATCAAGGCTTTAGAATTAGGCTTACCCCCCACCGGAGGGATTGCTCTTGGAGTAGATAGGTTAGTGTTACTATTAGCTGATGTTAAAAGTATTCAGGAAATATTGTTTTTTCCAATAGAAGAGGTAATATAAGTGAAGTAAGATATTTTTTATGGCAACAGTTAAAGCAGGTAATATTAAGCGAGGGAGTTACATTAGGTTTCGTGGTAAACCAATGTTGGTTTCCAAAACCGAGTTTTCTTTTCCTGGTAAAGGATCAGCTTTTATGAAGGTGGTTTTAAAAAATATTACCTCTGGATCTACACAATCTTTCACTTATAAATCTAATGAGTCGATTGAAGAGTTAGATATCTCTAGTATAGAGATGCAGTTTTTGTATGTAGATGGCAGCGAGATTGTGTTTATGAATCCGCGCAACTATGAGCAGCTCTCCGTTGCGATTGATTTATTGGATGGTAAGGAAAATATGCTTACTGCAGAGACTAAAGTTTATATTAAGATTTTTGAAGATAAGCCAGTTGGCGTGAATTTGCCCCCTAAGGTAAAACTCAAAGTGACTGATGCGCCGGAAGCTACCGCAGGCAATAGGTCTAAGGCAGCTAAGAGAAATGTTACTCTAGAAACTGGTTTGGTAGTACAAGCACCTCTATTTATCAAAACAGGCGATGTGCTGGTGGTAGATACCGCTAGTGGAGAGTATGTGTCGCGCGGGAATTAGATTGATATATAAATCCTTTAGGGTCTGGTGCGGGAGGTTGTTAGAACTTTATTTACTATCTATAATGTTGCTTAGTGACTCATCAAGTGCCTGTTTAATTAAGTATTCAAGCTTTTTGTAATTACCATCGTCTGCTGAATACATGGCTTGCAGGTAGTTGTCTCGATCTTGTTTATTGTTGGCTCTGATTTCGATTGGAGGTAAGCTAAGTTGTAAAAGAATAAATGTGGTGAGCATGCGCGTAAGTCGGCCATTGTAATCCTGAAAAGGATGTATCCAAACGAATCGATGCTGAAACCAAGCGAGAAGTTCGATAATGTCTTCAACTTTATTTCTATCGAGGTGTTTGAGTCTTTCTTCAAGATCAGCGCAAAGGTCTGTTGTGAGGGCGGGAATAAGGTGAGGCAAAGGAGCTTCTTTATCTGAATATTGGACACGAATTGTACGATACTTGCCTGCCCAGTCAGGAAAAATCCAAGCAAAAGCAATCTCATGGACTTTGAGGATTAATTGAGGAGTAAGTTTTTGGTGGTAGCAAGTAGCAATAAATTCAAGTCCTTTTTTTGTTCCCACTAGCTCTAGTTGTAGTGATTTGGTGCGAGGGATAATACCAAAAGAAGTTTGTTTGTAGGAAGTAGCACCCTTGGGTTTGGTTGAGGATTTATTCATCGCAAAATAGCATTAACCGCGCGACGAGTCACGGGTTCACCTTCTAATTTAGTGGTACGAAAGATCATTTCTGGTAAAAAACTATGCAAAAAAGACACTCTAGTTTTTTTGCTAGACTTTGACTTTCGATACTTTTCGTATTTTTGCTGTAATTTTGATTTCATATTTAAATTGTAGCATGCGAAGTCAGAATTTGCGTAGAAATTAGTATATCAAAACATATCTTTTGGGTCGGGTGCGGGAGGTTGTTAGAAACCTGCTTGTTTTAGAAATACCTTCTGTCTCTAATTCGGTCATCGCTTCCATGGATAAATAACGCTGTGCCTTGATTTTTGGCAACGTCAAGAGCAAATTTTTTGGCTTGGTTTTGATTATTGAAAATTTTAGTAGCTCTAGAAGCTCCTGCGCGCTTAACAATCCAAGAGTTATCTCTAGGTAAAACATGCTGACTCTTCATCCCTCGTTTAACGGCTTGTTTATAAGCTTTGATTTGAGGATGATTCTGGTTAGTTTTATAGTAAGTTTTTGTCATTATATCCGGTTAGTTGTTTATCAAATTTTTTATCAGCAATTTTGGCTGATATGGTGTGAAACTTTTCAACTTTATTAGGCGAATATCCTGGTAAAGTTTTTTTGATTTCGTCTGCAGAGATGATCGGTGTCATATTGCGTGTCGGTTTACATAAAAAAACCTCGTCGGGCTAGAAGCATGGACGAGGCGAGAATTAGCTTTATTTTTTCTCCAAAAATTGTTCAATATCTTCAAGTTTGAGCAACCGTGTCTCTTTACATTCTGCTACCAAAGCAATGCTTTTTTGATGTGAGAATCCGATATACTCCACTATTTTTCCTAACTGTTGTGCTTTTCTGATAGATGGAATTAGGTCAGTATCAGAAGAAACTAAAATAATGTGATCGACTAAATTTTCATAAGCAGCGACGAGAATATCAACAGCCATTTGTACATCAACGCCTTTTTCGTGGTATTTGCCATCAGATTTTAAAAGATAGCCAAGTGAATATTTTGTTTTGTGTTTTTTTAGATGAGCCAAAAGTTTTCTTTGTTTATTAAATAATATTTGTGACTTTTTACTTTCATCAGTTCTTATTTTGCCTATGTAGTAAGTAGAAGATATAAGCTTATTTTTTCCTGCTAAATACTTAAAAAATTTAGAAAAATTAAAGTCTATAAAATTATGGAGCTTGAGGTCTTTCATCTTGAAATAAAAGTTACTTCCATCTACTAGGATAATTGCTTTCTTACTCATAATGGCAACATTTTATCACTTTTTCGTTAAAAAAAATCCCGCAAAGAGCCGAAGCTGTTGCGGGAGGTTTTAGTGATATGTATTTTAAGCCGTTTTATAACGGTTGTCAATAATTATCCTATAATATTGGGGTGGGGTGAGAGAGGTTGTTAGAAATCTTTTTTAATGCAATACCTCAGTATATTTATATGAAAGGGTAGTGTGCCAAAAAAAATCCCGCAAAGAGCCAAAGCTCTTGCAGGTGATTTTAGTAAAAATATTATGCAAATTCTTGATTTAAAAGTTAAGTCCTATAAAAATTTGGGTAGGATTAGCTAGAGGAGTCATCACTACCGTTATTTCCTGAAGACTCTGTCTCTTTTTCATCATCTTCTCTTCTTCTTTGTGCTAAATTTTCTTCAATTTTTTTCAGTGCTGCGGCAATTTTATCTTCATCTGGGTTAATTCTTTTTTGTTCTTGCATTGACATATCTTATATAATTTTGATGATTAAATCAATTTTTTTGTTTAATATGTGGGTCGGGTGCGGGAGTTTGTTAGAACCTTATTTGATATTTATTCATCTAGTGGAGGATATTGCTCAGGATCTTCTCCGCGTGCTTCATATATTTTGTAGTAATTTTTAGGTGTTTTGAAAACATTTTCAGAATTATCTAGTAGCTCTAATGTAAAGTACCACGAATCACCATAATCAAATAAAAACAGCATTTTCTTGTTGTTTGCAAACAAATCGCTTACAAAATAAAAACGCTTAACTCCTTTAGCATTGGGAGTGTGTTCAACATCATTAAATTTATACAAAGTCATGTTAGAAGGAACTTCCATGATTTTGTAATTAGTTTTGTCTCTCTGGTTAGTAATTTTAAACTTGGTTAATTGCATTTTTATTTTCTAATAATTTCATTTTTGAAATTAATAGCTTCTTGATGAAAAAATTCTGCTAATCTAACTTTTTTTATTTCTTGAACAATAATAGGATCATCTAGATGATTGTCTACTTCATTAAATCTTGAAGCAAGTTGCAAAGGATCTACGTGCCAATCAAATTTTTGTTTTGCCATCATTCTTAGGTTTTCCGTTTTATATCCATATTTTTGAATAAGACAGTAGAGATCAAAATAATCTCTTCCTCTTGGTTTTTGAGCAATTGTGAATAATTTATTTACAGCAATATCTATAGCGCTATCTACCATTAAGCCGTCTTTAACTTTTGGTACTTCTATTTGTTGGAAAGGATAATAAGTAAATTCTAGCTTAAGAATGTAGTCATTATTAAATCTTAAAAAAAACAAATTTCTGTTAAAACTGTTTTGAAAGTCGACTGAGTTAAACCCTAAATCTTTTTTAAGTGATTTTAATGCGACAATAATAGATTGAGGATCAAATTCTTCTTGACAAAAAAAATCTAAATCTTCTGATTTTCTATGTTGAAGGTAAAAATGAGAGAGAACTGTACCACCAGAAAAATAGAATTTTTTTGCGAGATTTGTTTTAGCAAGTAGCTTGAGTGCCAAAACTTGTTGTTTTGTTAAGATTGAGTCCATACTATCTTTTTGAGATACGATTTTTTGTTGGAGTCAATATTGAGTTTACTCCAATGTTTTTTAAGTGAAGAAAGTGATAATTTTTTGTTATTTAACCCAAAATTAATCATTTGTTCAAGTACAAATATATTATACTTATCGGGATTTTCTTTAAGTCTGGTGGTGTCGGTAGACCAATTGTACATTAGTCTAATCATATCATATTGATGATGGTCATTATTGGACTAATTTAGACTGACAGATCAATAAAAAGGGTGGCGTAAGGGAGTTTGTTAGAACTCTACCCGAATTGTACATTATACATAAAACTAGCTCTTCTTTGGCTTACGTTTCTTCGTAACTTCTTCCCCGCGATCAATTTTGTGTAGTAACTCAAAAAAACTAATAAGTCTTTCTGCAGCGTCTCTAGCTTCATCATTAGATAACTCAATACCGTGTTCTTTTTTGTAGATTTCCCGAAACTCTTGAATTGCTTTATCGGTCAGCATGTTTTATTAGCTCTTCTTCCATTTTTACCAATGCATCTTTAATCACCATTGTGGCAATGCAATCATCTTCGTTATAGAGCAGTATTCGCTCAAGTATTTTTTTATCACCAGTATCTAAATAATCGTTGTACCACTGAATAGATAAAGCTCCCGATGGTGTTTTGTCTCGCCAATCAAAACCCAAATGCTGAGCAATTGCTTTAAGCGAATAACTACTAAGAGCCCAGTCAGTGTATTTTGAGATTACTCTATAAAGATCAACTGCTCTTACATCATCATATAACCACTCAATATCTTCTAATGTAGCTACCTCTGGGTATTGCTCAGCCATCTTTTTGTAAGTTGTTTCTTCGTGATGAGAGTAATAGTAAATTGCAAAATCATCCTGTGGTAATGACTTAATATAATCCCAGAATTCTCGCCAAGCCTTGGATTCTGATTCTGGTGTTACTGCATCAGCTACAAAGGGGATAAATTTTTTACCCTGCGGGCTTCTCTCATAAACTCCATGCATGTAAACAAATGATTGAGTTGGATCGTCCTCAATATCAAAAAAAAGTTCGTGTGAAACTTTTGGAAATCCAATCGGCTCATATAAAACAGGTTTTTTGTTGTTTGCTAAAATCTCTGCTCTTCTTTTGATTTTCTCAAGAGAACTTTTACCAAGTCTATTTAAAAAGCCTTTTCCTTGAGCCTTCTTTTCCTTTAGTAACTCATCAACATCAATATGCTGAGCATCTAAAACTGTTTTGAGATCAATGTCATTGAGCAAAGTATCTCTAGCATTTCTGCCTACATAAAAAAGACCAGTCGTGTCATCTCTATCTTCCACCCAAGTTTTGCAACTGTTGTACCAAGGGCAAAGCTTGCAAACTCCAGAGTTAGCAGGATCATTTCTTTTTGTATTTTCAAGTAAATGGGTTACTTCTACTTTCAACCACTGATAATAGTCCCAAAATGTTTGCGGGGTGCGTTTGCCCATTGAGGAGTTGAGGTCATAGGTTATTTCTTGATGGTCAATGTCATAAATAATACCCTGTCTTTGACCGTTGCTGTAACCAAGTTGCTCAAGAATTTCAGTATAGAGTGCTAGTTGTACAGCGTAGTGTTTTTTAAGCTTAGGTGTATTATCAACCCCTCCATCATCAGTTCCTTCATAGCCACGCCCGCTTTTAACATCCATGGCTATGTATGTGCCATCATCTAGCTTGCGTAAAAAGTCAGGGATGCCGAGTAAGTTTTCATGAGTAATAACGGGTTGATATAAAAGGTCAACGCCATCATCTAAGGCTTGTTTGGTATTGGCTATTCTTTCTTGTTGATCACCTTCACCCAGATCTACAAACTTTCCTAGCTTACCCACAACTTCTTTTTCATGCTGCATACCTTTATCCCAGAGTAATTGGACAAAAGGATTCGTTTCTTGAATTTTTTCACTCTGATTTCCATAAATATCTCGCCAAACACGATGGGGACATTGTAGGTAGTTATAAAGTTTTGAGGCGGTGAGATGAG
>JAHJBU010000018.1 GCA_018813375.1 Patescibacteria group bacterium | reverse complement strand
CACCGTGTCGAAACTAGAGATTAATTATCTTTTATTAAGTTAGTTTTCAAGCACATTTTAACAGCACATTTGGCATTGTCAAAAATGGTATCAAAACCGCACCATTCGTGACAACGCTAATTAATATAAAATTAAAAAATTATTTCCAGTTTTCATTCCTAATCTTCATTTCACTTTTGATGCAAATGCATCAATTTTGATGAGATTTCATCAAACTGAACTGTTCTTAATTTGGATATAAATATTGTCCAGACTAAAACATTAGAAACACTATTTGACTCGTATTATTACTCAACATTTTTTTATTTCCATTTCACCAGCTTCTTTAAGGACATCAAAAAGAGGGTAAAATTATGGGGTCTGGGAAAGATAATAAGATTGTTGCTGGAGTTTGAAAAAGGGATAAATTAGAGGAAAAATTCAGTTATCCGGAAATTCCGGACACCTGCCAGTGTTAAAAAAAGTATTTTATAACCTAGCTCCACAACTTGACAAATGCTATCATTAAACTATGAATGCACCTGCCTTACTTCAAAATAAGATCCGTTCTTCTTTTTTTAGTTCATCTCAACCTAAAAAACCTCAAGAACCTAAAGCATCTAAAGAACCTAAAGCATCTAAAGAACCTAAGCAACGCCATCAACAATCCAAGCAACCTTTAGCAATATCTACCCAAAATCAACTCGAGGTATTAGATCAAGTTTTGTCAGAAGTAGAGCAAACACTTGTCCCTCAGGTAGAAAAACTCAGCTCTGGTGTTTTAGCTCAAGCAATACCTCAAATAACTCTTCAAACCACTGATACGCTTAATCCAAATCAGTCAATTACTACTCTTAAAGAAACAGAGGCAAGTGCTTCGCCTGATATTAGTCCTCTTGAAGCAGGGGCAGGTTTACAGCAGGTTGAGTACGAACCATTACCAGAATTGCCAATAGAAGTTGAAAGCTATCTACAAAAAGTAGAGCAAGATCACGAGCAAATACCAGGAGAGATCGTGATTGCTGATGGCACTACTACAGTTTCAACAGCACATCAGCCAGCCCAAAAACCAGTTATAGTTTTACCAATTACTCAAAAAGCAGAGCAAGAAGGTCAAAAAAAACCTCTGCACTGGAGTATCAGATGGTTAGCACAATGGAGTCAAAAAATTATGAAAATGTTCTCAGGTGTAGTTGTCTACAGGCAAGAAGAACTTGTAGCTCAATAATAAATAAAGGTAATTAATGTCAGATCCTAATATTTTTTTACAACGATTCATCGCTTGGAGTATCAATGGTTTGCTAATTTTGTTTTTAATTGGTGTATTGGCGGTATTTGGCTATATGTTTTTACAATGGCTTAAACATCGCCGGAGAGAAGACTATGCCTTAGAATTTGTTACCCTCTTAGTTCGTTTACCTAGAGATAATGAGATTAAGGTTGATGCAGCAGAACAAATGTTTACAGGTCTTTATTCGCTCAAGAAGTCAGGTTTCTTAAAGTTTTTTACGCCAGAAGATATTTTTTCTTTTGAAATTGTGGCGCTACAAGAAAAAATTGAGTTACACGTTAACTGTCCACGTAAAATTAGAGACCTGGTAGAAAAACAGATTCATGGTGCTTATCCCCAGGCAGATATTAAAGAGATTGATGAAGTAAATATTTTTAATGAAAAAGGTAAAGTAGCTTTTACTACTTTAAAACTTGATCAAGCTGATTATTTACCAATTAAAACATATAAAGATTTGCCTACTGATGGTTTATCATTGATCACTTCAGCGATGTCAAAAATGGGTCATGGCGATGGGGCAATTTTACAAATTGTTTTAGAACCATCATCAAAAAATTGGCAGAAAAAAGGTAGGTCTTACATTAGTAACCAGAAAAAACGTGAGGCTGACCCAGATACCGCTACATATGGTCATGATCCTAAAGAAATGGAGGCTATTTCTACTAAATCAGAAAAGCCAGGATTTAGAGTAGCAATTAGAATTGTGGTCTCGGCTGATAATTTATCACTAGCAGAGTCTCATTTAAATAATATTAAAGGTTCTTTTTCTCAATTTAGATCTGGCTACAATTCTTTTAAACAAGCTAGATTTTTTCTCAAGCATTTATTTATGATTGATTTTATATATCGATACATGCCGTTATTTAATAACACCGCTATGATTCTTAATTCAGAAGAACTAGCTACTATTTTTCATTTTCCAAATAAAACAGTTGAAACCCATCACATTAATTGGTTAAATGCCAAAAATGCTCCAGCCCCCAATGAAATTCCCAGCGAAGGTTTATATATGGGCCAGTCTTTTTATCGAGGTCAAGAAAGACCAGTTTATATGTCTCTCCAAGATAGACAGCGTCACATGTACATTGTAGGTAAAACTGGTACTGGTAAGTCAGAGTACCTAAAAGAATTAATTTTGCAAGATATTGAAGATGGTCATGGTGTGTGTGCCATTGATCCCCATGGAGATTTTGTAGAAGATATTTTAGAGCTGATGCCTCCAGAGAGAGCTGAAGACGTGATTTACTTTAATCCTTCTGATCTAGCGAGACCAATGGGAATGAATATTATGGAGGCGGAAACAGAAGACCAAATGCATTTTGTGGCCGGTAGTGTTATTAATTTAATGTATAAACTTTACGATCCTCACCGCACTGGAATTATCGGCCCTCGGTTTGAGCATGCTATTAGAAATGCGATGTTAACTATTATGTCTCGTCCTGGAGCTACTTTTGTGGAATTAGTCAGAGTTTTAACAGACAGCAAGCTTGTTGAAGAATATTTGCCTTATGTCAAAGACCCGATGGTCAAGCGTTACTGGACTGATCAAATGGCGCAGACTTCTGATTTTCATAAATCTGAAGTTCTTGACTATATTGTGTCAAAGTTTGGTCGGTTTGTGACTAATAAAACTATGCGTAACATCATTGGCCAGCCTAAGAGTGCTTTTAATTTCCGAGAAGCAATGGATACTAAAAAAATTATTTTATGTAATCTTTCTAAGGGTATTTTAGGAGAAGAAGATGCTAAGTTTTTGGGGTTAATTTTAGTGCCTAAGGTGCTTACTGCAGCCATGAGCCGACAGGACGCACCTATGGAAGAGCGACCTGACTTTTTTCTATATGTAGACGAGTTTCAAAACTTTGCTACTGAAGATTTTGCAGTAATTTTATCTGAGGCTAGAAAATATAGATTAAACTTAATTGTAGCTAATCAGTATATTAGCCAGATTGACGAAGAGGTTAAAAATGCAGTTTTTGGTAACGTGGGTACTATGGTTAGTTTCCGGATTGGGGTGACTGACGCTAACTTTTTACAGCATGAATTTGTGCCAATTTTTAACGAGACTGATTTAACTAATGTTGAAAAATATCATGTGTACATGAAAACAATTGTAAAAAATGAGCCTGTGCCACCATTTAGTATGTCATTGATGAAAGACATGGATGCACAAGATGCACGCAAAAATCCTAAATTAGCAGAGATGATTAAAGAGTTATCTCGTCTCAAGTATGGAGTAGACAGAGAGCAGGTAGAAGCAGAGATTAAAGTCCGGGCCAATCTTTAATTATTGGTTACTGGTTTTTTTCATAATCTTCAATTACTTGTTGGCAGTAGAGATACCGTCCATACTCAAATGTTTCTTCATAAATGGGCTGTTTACTTGCATCAGTTTGGGATGAGGGATCGGTTTGAGAATCAGAGTTAGCTTGGGGATCAGCCTGCGTAGAGGGGTTAGCTTGAGAATCAGCTTCAGAATTAGTTTGGGATGAAGAATCAGTCTGGGATGAAGAGTCATCTTGAGATGAAGAGCCATCTTGAGATGAAGAGCTTTGGTTTGGTTCAGATTGGATATATGCCCCCAGAATATTGCTAATGTGTTTGCTTATTTCTTGACCGCGATTAGTGAGTTGCTCAGTTTGACTAGAAATACCATCTGTTACGCCTCTAACAGAGCCCTGCAGTTCTTCTTTTTTTTCTTCAAAATCTTGAACAAAATCCGAGTCTTTTACTGCAGTTTTTTGTTTAGCTACATAAATTCCACCACCCACAACTGAAGTTAAAAGCAATAGTCTGATTAAAATTTTAGTAAGATTCATCAAGATTAGTATAGCATTTATTCGTATCGGAGGGCTTCGATAGGCGAGAGTTTAGATGCGCGTCTGGCAGGAGCAGCACCAAAAATTAAGCCAACAATGGTAGAAACACTAAAAGCCAATATTACTGCCTGAATAGTTACTTGTGCAGGGAAATATTGTTGGATAAATAAAGATCAAACGTAAGCAATGCCAACCCCAGT
>JAHJBU010000017.1 GCA_018813375.1 Patescibacteria group bacterium | reverse complement strand
TGATTTTCATCAAGATTAATTTCAGCATAAAAATAATTTTCATTAACTGATTCAAGATAAGTAATCTCTCCCAACATGCCATTATAAATATGCTTGGCGTGGTTATTTCGTAAGCAAATTACTCTATCCCCCACCATTGGTTCTAGAGAGGCTTCAAAGAATTTATGTCCACGAATAAAATTATTAATTTTAACTCGAGTACTGTTATAGCCAGTTAAGATCATGGTTTGATCACTATGGCCTTTGAGTAATTCTTGAACTTTTTCTTGAGTATCCATCGAGCTTTGGTCTAATTTTTCAATATGAGGTCCAAATTTGCCAACAGGAATGTGACCAGTTTTGCGAGCTTGGATGGAGAGTTTAATAATAGGGTTGTTAGCTGCTTGGCGATGAATTTTTTCAAGTTTGATATTTGGGTTTTCCATGAGGTTAAACTTTCCTTCAATCGGTGGCAGTTGACCGTGGTCGCCAATAGCTAAGACAGGAATATTAAAAGAGAGTAAATCTTGCCAGATGTCATAGTTAACCATTGAGGCTTCATCAACAATGATGAGTTTAACTTCAAGCTTCTCTTTTTTATTCCAGCCAATAATATCGCTTCTATCATTAATCAAGGGTGCATAGATCAGAGAATGAATTGTTCCCACAAAATCTTGTTTAAAACTAGCCTGATGTTTTAACAAAGTGGTTTTTAAAACTCTGGCTGCTTTGCCAGTGTAACTAACCAAAGCAACTTTTAATTTAGGATTTTTTTTATGTAAAATTTGTCGTAGCAGCGCTGTAAGTGTGGTTTTTCCTGTGCCTGCATAACCGCCAAAAGTAAAATAATTTGGATATCTATTTTTGGTTCGCAACCACTTAATAATTTTTTCTAGAGCGCTTTTTTGATCTGTTGATAGTTTCACTCTCGCAGTATAGCTTAAATTTAGTTTTGTGATATAATACTAAGTTAGTTGTTGAACATTGTGTTGGAAACTTATATCGAATCATTTTTCATAAAATTTTTACATATGTTCATTAGCTGAGTATTAAATAAGCTCAGATAATATCTGAGTTAAAGGAGTAGGGACAATTATGAATGACGCCCCTCAACAAGACCCAACAAAGTTATTTGTTGGCAACTTACCTTGGAGTATATCCGAGGAAGATTTAACAAATTTGTTCTCACCTTATGGAGAACTGGAAGACGTACATCTAGTAACTGATCGTTACTCTGGTCGTTCTCGCGGAATTGCTTTTGTCAAATTCGCAGGCGATGATGGAGAGGCAAATGCAAAAGCTGCTATGGAAGCACTTAACGGTCAAGAAAATGATGGCCGTGAGCTACGTGTAAACATAGCTGAGCCCCGTAAACCTCGTGAAGATCGTGGTGGCGGTGGTGGCGGTAGTTACAACCGTGGTGGTGGTGATCGAGGTGGAAGTCGCGGTGGCGGGGGTTACAACTCTCGCAGTGGCGGAGACCGAGGTGGCTACAACAGAGGCGGTAATAGTCGATATTAAATCAAAAAAAGATTTAAAATAAAATAAAAGGGCCGCTTTAATAGGCGGTCCTTTTTGATTTTCGTAGAAATACTATGAATATAAGAAATATTGCTATCATTGCTCACGTTGATCATGGCAAGACTACCTTGATCGATGGCATGCTTAAGCAGACCCATCTTTTTCGTGATAATCAGTTAGAAATGACTCAATCAACGATTCTAGACTCTAATGAATTGGAAAGAGAAAAAGGGATTACTATTTTAGCTAAAAATACTGCAGTTACTTATCGGGACTACAAAATTAATATTATTGACACCCCAGGGCATGCTGATTTTAGCGGTGAAGTAGAGCGCGTCATCAATATGGCAGATGGCGCTTTATTAGTAGTTGATGCTGCAGAGGGACCTTTGCCACAGACTCGTTTTGTTTTAGAACAAGCTTTTAAAAATAATCTAAAAATGATAGTTGTGATTAATAAGATTGATAAAAAGCTAGCTGATCCTAAAAAAGTTTTAAATCAGACTGAGGAGTTATTTTTGAGCTTAGCAGATAACGATGAACAGTTAAATTTTCCTGTTGTTTATGCTTCTGGCATAGCAGGTAAAAGCTGGACTCAACTACCAGATGATTTCAACGAAGAAGCTAATTTAGTGCCTCTTTTTGAGACTATTGTTAATACTATTCCTGCTCCAAAAGCAAATCAGTCTTTAGGCTTTAAAATGCAGGTGG
>JAHJBU010000016.1 GCA_018813375.1 Patescibacteria group bacterium | reverse complement strand
GTATTTAGTTTAAAAAGATAATTAATCTCTAGTTTCGACACGGTGGCGCCTTCTCCACCTCGGGAGCTCACTATCTTAAAGTTTTACTTGTAATTTAAGACCAATAAATTGACGTTCGCTCAACGGTCTTACTAAGAGTTTAATTATCTTTTTTAGACTTTTGTGGTTTTTTCTAAGCCCTCTAGTAATAAAAATAAAATTATTTAAGTTAGCCGAGAACGGTATGCAAAAAAAAAGCTAAATAATCCGACCTAGGAACAATATAGTTATTTTATCAGACATTAAATTAAAAATTAAGTTAATTAATTAGATCGTATTTATGTAAATAAATGAACAATTCCCGGTTGACTCTACCAATATGTTTTCTTATTCTTTCTTCGGCTTTTTCTAAGCTAAGAGATGGATGTAATTCTTGTTCGCTCTTCACCAAGTATTTAAATTCTGCCCGCGCTGACTCATGTGTCCGCCCTCCTATATTATCGCCTTCTGCTCTAGGCATACTTCCTCCTACATTTTTACTAATACGCAAATTATATCATAATACCTCTTTCTTCGAGGACATCGTCGTTTACTTTAGACCTCACAGCCCCATCTCCCCTAGCAACTCCCGTGCGCGCTCCTTAGCCAAAAGCAGTAATAAAAATAAAAATAAAGTCATTCAAGTTAGCCAGAAACGGTATACAAAAAAAGAGCTAGTTGTCCTCTTTTATCACTATCAGAAATGGTGCGGTTTTGATACCATTTTTGACAATGCCAAACCCAATAGAAGTAAATTCAATAGAAGCAAATTCAATAAAAAAACAAGCGACTTTTACTAGTGTCAATAATAGATTAACAATTTCTCTTCCAAAATACCTACGCCGGCAAGTTGATGGGTTAAATTGAAAAAAAGGTTGTTACAGCCGTAAATAAAGCAATAAGGCTTGGTTTAATAATGTTTATATCTAGGGAAAAAATGCAACGCTGGGACGATCAAATTTTTACCGCACATTATGGTAGTGACTATAGTTGTGAAAAAGCACAAATTAGTATTACTGTAAAAACAGAATTGGATGAAAATGCAGTTTGGAATTTAATCACGCAAGCAGCTAATGTTGATTTAACAAAAATCTAAACTAATAAAAACTAAAGTTTTAATTTAGCCAGCAACTCCCTCACACTCCCGTGCGTCTCTTTAGAGTAAACTTTTTTAAACCCCAGTCTTTTAGCTTCCTTAAGCCGTCGGTCTAGATAATTCACACGACGAATTTCCCCCAGTAGCCCGACCTCACCAATAAAAACTGAATTTTTGGGTAAAGATTTATTTTTCAGCGAACTCACTAAAGCCATAGCCAACCCCAAATCTATCCCTGTTTCCGTGACCTTATATCCACCAGCAGCACTTAAAAAAATATCATGATTTTCAACAGGAAGCTTACAATGCTTTTGTAAAACCGCTGCCAAAACCTGAATTCTAGATAAATCTATTCCCCTCCCCACACGTCGTGGCATCGCCAAGTATGATTTCACCACCAGGGCTTGAACTTCTATTAAAAGTGGCCGGGTACCTTCCATCACGCAAACAGTAGCCGACCCTGGCTCCATAGTTTTAGCATGCTCTAATAAAAACTCGCTCGGATTACTAACCTCCGCCAACCCTATCTCATCTACTTTAAAAACCCCTACCTCATCGGTAGCCCCAAAACGATTTTTAAGAGTTCTTAGCAATCTCAATTCTCCTGTTCTTTCCCCGCTTAACTGCAAAACAGTATCTACAATGTGTTCAAGTGTTTTAGGTCCAGCGATAGTCCCATCCTTAGTCACATGACCAACTAAAAACATCGGGATATGTAATCTCTTAGCAACATCAGCCAGCCGATTAGTTGACTCTCTTACTTGCCCCACACTACCAGGCGCACCAGACAATTCTCTCGTAATCATGGCCTGGATACTATCTACTATTACCAACGATGGTTTTCTAATTTTTATGATCTCGACTAGCTCATCTACATCTATAGTAGTCACAAACTCTAAATTTTTCTTTGAAATCTTTTTTTGTTCTTTAGCTAAAATTCGATTGATTCGTAAATCAATTTGCTGTGGGCTTTCCTCACCGCAAACATAAAAAATTGGATTCTTTAATTTTTGCTCAGCGATTTTTAGCACCACTTGAGTTAAAAGCGTGCTTTTACCAATTCCTGGCTCACCACCCAAAAGCATGATTGCTCCTGGCACAATGCCTTTCTTTTCACCTTCTCCCCCTAACACCCGATCAAATTCTTCAATTTGAGTAGAAATTCTCTGACCATCGTTTTTCTTTGTTTTTACTTGATTCCAGCTAACCAGCTTATCATTAATCTCAGCTGTAGAAAGAGTCTTTCTCTCACCCAGCCCTTGGCTCTTTTTTATCACCACCTCTTCTACCAAAGTATTCCACTCTCCACATTGACTACACTGACCCTGCCACTTAGGGTGGCTAGCTCCACAGCTTTGACAATTATAAATAGTTTTGGCTTTAGCCATAATTTACCTAATCTTAATTTAATAAAAGATACTCTACACAGCTTACCATCTTAACATAAGAGTCGTAGATATATTTGGATTATGTTGATAAACAACCTTTACCTTACCGCCCACCTGCCTCATGAGTAGTCGCTTCTGCTTTAGATGTAGCGTATGTGAAGAAACTGCTAAAATCTGAGGTTTAATAAGCTTTAGTAAATTTAGCTGTTCTTGCTTACTACTAAATCCCTCCGGCAAAATAAAAGCTAGATCGACAACTGGCAAATCCCCAACTTGCTGTTGACGCTTAAACTGATCATTGATCGGCCTATCAATACCCTTCAACTTTTTAACTCTTTTATCAGTCTCAATCCCCACCACCAACACATCCCCCGCCTCCTTAGCTTTGACTAAAAAAATAATATGCTCCTGGTGCAAAAGATCAAAAACTCCAGTTACTAGAACAATTTTCTTCTTTTGCTGCCAAGCCCGTTTAACAAAAATAGTTAGCTTTTCCATAAATTTCATAGACTTAATAGACTTAGTAAAGAATTATACCAACGACGGTAAATCATACTTCTAGTATTACGAGGATGAAAATAGGCTGTGCCCAAAGACACTTTCTCTCGAGTCATATGAGGATACATATAAACTAGTTGCAATGAGTAGGCCAATAAATCAATCAAGGCCAATAAACCAGACCACAACCAGCACAAGATTGAGTACCATTTAAAAGCTGGTTTGTACTGCTTCACATTATTTTTTGCTAAATTTTTTGCTAAATTCTTTTGATGGTAGTAGTTAGGTAAAAACCCCTCCACCCAACTATTTACTTGATAAAATTTATACTGCAAATTATCTTTATCTAACACCCACTTAGCTTGACAAACTTCATAAGCTGAATAAATAGTTTGTTTATTAGCTAATAAACTCAAGTTTTTCAAATCCAGCCACAAATTAAAACACCAACTATCATCTTCATCGCCATGCCAAGTTCGGCGCTTTCCAACTACAAAAACAATCAAAGCAACCACCAACCTACTCATCCACAACCTATGTGGCGCAGTCACAATCATAAAATCAATATCACTCTTGGGCTGGGCATTTTTCACAGCAAAAGAGCCCGTCACAACAACGCCTTTAATCCAAGGAATCCAACCAACAACTTTTAATAACTCATCTACTTCCGCCCACCTAGCTTGAGCCAGCTTCTCTCGTGCTAATCTCAGCTGAAAGTCAGCTCGCTCGGACTTTAGTTGCCAATAACCATCTTGTTGAAAAACAAGATCTTTGTCAGCTAACTTTTTTAAAATCTGGAATATTTTTTTTTGACTGCAAGAACGAGCAACTAAACGCTGATAAATTTCTGATGTTCGTAAAGGAAAACTAAATTGATCGGTATAAGCCAAGGTCAATAAAACTAATCCAGTTGTAGAAATAACCATGAATTTATTCTACCCCGTATTGGCGCAGAATTTGTTTAGTACCTTGACTCACAGTTGCTAAAGCTTCTTGGACAGATTTTCCTCCCAAAACAGCATTAATCGCATCTTGATAATATTTAATCAACAAATCATTAATTCCATTATCATGAGTATAAGAACTTAAATACCAACCAGTAGCATAAGGCGCATCTTGTAAAAATGGCGCAATTAATTCATTTCCAGCAAGCTCATTAGCCAGATCTACGCGTGAATAAATTTCTCCAAAAGGTCTAATTTTACTTTGTGAACTATGTAATTCTTGCTGGGCTTCTTTAGAGCTCAAAAATTTAATTAGAGCCCAGGCCCCATCTTTGTTATTAGATTTACTACTCACCCCCTCAGCCCAAAAGCTGGCCCAAGCCAGACGATCATCTCCAAGCCTTGGGACTGGCACAATCCCAAAATCAAGCTCAGGATTAATGGTTTTAACTTCATGCGCTCTCCAGCTAGGAGCCATCATCATTGCCGCATCGCCTCTAGCAAAAGCCACGGTCGAACTTGGTAGTTTATCACTCCAAACCCCATCATCTTTCACAAAATTAGTATAAAAAGCCAAAGCATCTTGGGCTTCTTTTGAAGTCGGATCTTTCAGATCCGCTCCATTTTGGAGCATTAATAAACCTAAAATGTCTGCAAAGTGCTCAACATTACTAGCATTACCAATCGCCATCCCTCCTCTTTTAACACCACCACCATCACGCACAGTGAGTTTAATAGCAAGGGTCTTAACTTCTGCCCAAGTACTAGGCGGTTCTGAGTTAGCAGCAGCTAGCATTTCTTTGTTGTAATAAAGACCCAGCCCATCATACATTAGTGGAATACCCACAATCTGCCCATTCACATTTAACAATCCGGCAGCTACCTTATAAAAAGTTTTTTGATACTCACTTGCAGTCATGACTGATTGAGGCATCGCAGATAACTCTTCCCTTAGCATTGGTACCCAACTAGCATGATATCTAAACACATCTGGTCCATTTCCAGATGAAATAGCTGTCTGCAATCTTTCTCTGTAATCCTTATGAGATTGCTTCACATAATTAACTTTAACCTCAGGGTTGGCAGCTTCAAATTTTTCCAGCACAGTTGCTATGACATTATCTGGTTCCCATAATCCCCAATAAGCGAGAGTTGTTTGTTCGGCTGGCACAGTTTTACGCGCTGATGGTTGCTGTTGTGAATCTGAAGAAGGGGTGGTGGTAACACTGGTAGTAGATTTATTACCTAACACTTTACTTATTACAAACCATACAATCCCAACTAAAACTAATCCCCCAATTATAAATGGCAAATACTTAAAGGGTGAATTTTTTACACTGGCAAACTTTGAGGGGGGGGGTTGCTCGTTATCAGGTTTAGCTACTGGTGTAGCAGCAAATGGCTCTGATTTGACAGCGTGTGGTTTCCCAGGTAAAGACGGTGGCTTGTTTGTTGGCGGATGTGGTGGTTGACCAGGTAAAGACGGAGGTTTATTTATTCCGCTTTGGCCGGGTGGTCCAACAACGGGAGGAGGTCCGGCTGCAAGAGAAGGTCCGGCTGTTGATGATTGAGGCGATTTAACTGGAGTCTCAACTCGAGCAGATGGCGGCATTTGAGGCTTACCTCCAATAATCTTTTGCTGAGGATCTCTGGGTGGGACTGGCTTAGGCAGTGACTTATCTGACATACTTAAGATAGTATATAGCAGTCTTGATTATGACCACAAGTGAAAAGCTAACTCCTTGGCTGACTGGCCTACTCCTAGGGATTCTCGTTCTCTCTATTGCTGGTAGTAGTGTATTTTTTGCTCTATTTCAAAATAGAATTTATCCAGGAATTAAAATTGATGGAATTGAAATGGGCGGCCTCACGCCAACCCAAGCTAGGCAACTTTTAACTCAAAAGCTTTCAGAACCAGCGGTTTATCAGGTCACTTTAGTAGTTGATGATATTAAACTAGCCTCATCTTCAGCCGAGCTTGGATTATATAGAGAATATGAGCAGTCTCTTGCTCAAGCTTATGAAATTGGCCGGGTTGGTTTCCCTTTAAAAAGACTCTGGATTTTAACTAAAGCTTCATTTACTCCGCTAGAGTTACAAACCCGGCTTCAATATCAAGAAGAAGTAGTTATTGCTTTTGTAAGCGAGTTTGAAAAACTGGTTAATTTAACTGGACATGATCCTCAGGCAAAACTAAAATACAGCAACTCCCCAGCAAGCTTAATCATTGATAGGGGTGAGTCAGGAAGAGAGGTGGTTTTTAACGACACAGTTAGGTTAATACTAGCTCAAGTTAATGACGACCAACTCATCGAGACCAGAGTTGCTTCTACCAGTACGGTGCTTAATAAAGAGCAAATAGCTACTGCTG
Organism: Patescibacteria group bacterium; assembly: GCA_018813375.1. Classification (GTDB taxonomy): domain Bacteria; phylum Patescibacteriota; class Microgenomatia; order UBA1400; family PJMF01; genus JABBGTR01. Next base: position 1,448 of record JAHJBU010000016.1, on the reverse strand, counting down.
GAGAAAGAGCAAATAAACTAATGGGCAAGCGCGTAATTTTTCGTGCTGAAAATATTAAATTAGATCTCAATGATCAAAAATTAATTTCACTACTGGCTTTCCCCGAAGGATTTAACCAAGAAATAATTATTTCCCTGCTCGAATCTTGGCAGGATGTGGTTTCAAGACCAGCCCAAGATGCAAAATTTAAATTTGATGAAAAAACACTGATTGTTAATGAATTTATTCCTCACCGCGAAGGCCTAGAACTAGACCAAGCTCAAACTGCTGAACTTTTAAAAAATACGCTAAATAATTTTATTATTGAAAATATCGATGAGCTTCCAGTAGGAATCCACAACCAATCAAACACTGAGCTTCAACTACCGGTCACTACCACCCAACCAGAAATTACTCTATCCAACACCAATGACCTGGGTATTAATCAAAGAATTGGTTTTGGAGAAAGTGAATACGATCACTCAATTGTTAACCGAATTTACAATGTAGCACTAACCACCAGTCGCATTAGTAATACTGTTATTCCGCCGGGAGAACAGTTTTCTTTTAATAAAACTTTAGGTGAGGTCTCATCGCGAACGGGCTTCAGATCTGCATATATAATTAAAGATGGGCGGACTGAACTTGGAGACGGCGGCGGTGTCTGCCAAGTCAGCACCACTGTTTTCCGTGCCGTCCTGGACTCCGGGCTACAAATCACCCGCCGTCTCCCCCACAGCTACCGCGTCAGCTACTATGAACTCAACGCCAAGCCAGGTATTGACGCCACAGTTTATGCCGGTGAAACTGATTTTAGATTTATTAATGACACTGACCAATATATTCTTATTCATGGTGAAACGGATAGTGAAAACTTATATATGAAAATCGAAATTTATGGCACTAGTGATGGCCGTACTACAGAGATTAAAGACCACGAGGTTTGGGGTTATATTTCCCCTCCCCCTCCCGAATACTACACCGATCCAACTTTGTCACCTGGAGTAAAAAAACAAATTGATTGGTCAGTAGCGGGGGTTAAAGCCAAATTTACTCACGTGATAAAAAATGCAGCGGGAGAAATCACCAACGAAGAAACTTATTATTCTAATTATCGCCCTTGGGCGGCGAAGTATCTGGTGGGTGGGGGTGGATAAAAAAAACTACTATAATTTTTGTTCTATTACCTCTCCGCCCAACAGCTTAATAAACATATAATCTTGTCCGCTTGGGGCTACTACTTCCAAATAAAAATCTTCGGGCTTACCATTGCCACCATCAATTAATTCTTTTATTAGAGCCAAAGCAGCCCCCTCTGACATTGCAGGATTATTTCTGCTTCCACCACACGAACCATGAATAGAATCTCCTTCTCTGCCTCCAACTCGATAACCTATTATTATTTCAGTCATTTTATCTCCTTAATCATAAGTTAATAGGTTTATTTTATCATTAAAAATTAAATGTTC
>JAHJBU010000015.1 GCA_018813375.1 Patescibacteria group bacterium | reverse complement strand
TTGAATTGAAGAAGATGCTCATCTTTACTTTTTTTTGTCTCAGCGGTCGACATTTTCTGAATTTCACTATAAGGAAATTTTACGTCCACCGATACAGAGCGATCATTTGGTAATAGTAAACTAATATCAGGTTTAAGGTTTGAATTTCCTAAAGTTGTCTGTCGCTGATAGTGAACCCCTTCTATCAACCCCTGAGAGGTTAATAAATCTTCAATAATGCGCTCTCCCCAGGCGCCACGGGTTTGATTGTTAGACAACACTTTAGCCAATTGAGTCGTAGAGGTTTCTAGTTCTTTTGTTAACTTACGATGTTCTTCGATTTGAGTGGCTAATTTATCAAACTTTTGATTGCGATCTTTATCAATTAATCTAATCTCTTTTTGTCTCTCTGTTAAATCTTCCTGAAGTTGCTTTACTAAACCTTCAATTATTTTCTGCTTGTTTTCTAAGTCCGTTTTAATAATTTCCTTTTCACTTTCTAAAACCTGTTTGCTCTGCTCTGCTATCTTGGTCGTGCTCAAGCTAAAAACTTTATGAACTAAATTTTCCACCTCCTGCTCTGAACTTTCTTTTGAAAGTTTTTTTTGCAAAAATAAATACAAGCCAATAAAACCAAAAATAATTACTCCTAAAACTAATAACAGATCAGTTGACATAGTTAGAGTATACTAGGTTGGTTAAAATTTTTCACCATCTCAGATAACTATGCAAAAGGCTAAATCTAGAATAAAAACGAGCAAGCAACCTAAAATTAAGAGTCATAAACCACGCCTAACTCTAAAATTGTCTAAAAAATACCTCAAACATTTGCCATTATTATTCCTAAGCCTGCCATTTTATACTTACACTTATTATATTTTTATTTACGTTAATCCAGAACAAATCCAACATTTTTTAATCCCAAACACCTATTTACCTTTACAGCTAGTTTTCTTTTTTGGCAATTTTTTTCTGTTTAGTTATTTATTGCTTAAAACCAGGCGCGGATTTGAGATAAGTCTACTATTAAGTTTTGCTCTGTTTTTAAAGCTTCAGTTGATTACTAATTATCTACCTGTCGCAGTAGGATTATTAGTAATCGTTTTAATAATGGAGATCTTAATTTCTTTGCTCAAAAAAGGCTGATTTAATTTGGTATAATAACGATCAGTTTGAAAGCTTTAGAAAAAACACTTAATGCAAACCTCCAGTAAAAAACTTACCAAAAAACAACAACAAGAGATTACCCAACAATTCATAACTTTATTGTCAGATTTGCGTCATCCTAATGAATGTCAAACTTTTTTTGAATCTTTCTTGACTAAAACTGAGCAAAGTGTTTTTGCTAAACGCTTGGGAATTATCTGGATGTTGGATAAAGGTAAATCTTATGAAAAAATTAAAAAGAAGCTAAAAGTCTCAAGTGCAACTATTTCTTCTGTGGCAGGACAAATGGAAACACAAGGATCTAAATTAATAGTTGGCAAATTACGCGTAGATGATTGGGCGCAAAGATGGACTAAAAAAATCATGGGCTTTTTTCACTTCAAATTCTAGGCTAAAATATAGATATGCCTAGTAAAACTTTTTACCTCAGCACCACCCTCCCTTATGTTAACGCTGCCCCTCACATAGGTTTTGCTTTAGAAATTGTAGCAGCCGATGTTATTGCCCGCTACCAACGGCTTTTGGGGAAAGAAGTAATTTTTAATACTGGTACCGATGAGCATGGTCAAAAAATTTATCAAGAGGCTCTAAAAAATAATCAAGATCCTCAAGCTTATTCTGATGAATATGCTGTTAAATTTGATGACTTAAAAAACGAGCTAAATCTAAGCTATGACCATTTTATCCGCACTACAGATCCAGATCATCAGGCTGTAGCACAAGAATTTTGGCGCCGTTGTGATACTAATGGCTACATATATAAGAGTAAATATAAAAATAAATACTGTGTGGGTTGTGAGCTTGAAAAAACTGATTCTGATCTTGAAAATGGTAAGTGTCCACTCCATCCAAATCGTGAGCTAGAAATCAGAGAAGAAGAAAACTACTTTTTTAAATTTAGCGCATTTCAAAAACAGCTTTTAGATCTTTACAAAAAAAATCCTAAGTTTATCAAACCAACTAGCAAACAAAAAGAAATCACTAATTTTATCAAACAAGGCTTAAAAGACTTTAGTGTTTCCCGCCTTAAAGAAAAAATGCCCTGGGGAGTGCCAGTGCCCAATGACCCCGATCACGTAATGTACGTTTGGTTTGATGCGTTAGTAAATTACATTTCTACTCTTGGCTGGCCTAAAGATCAAGAAAATTTTAAAAAATTCTGGCCAGTAGTCCAGCTGGCTGGTAAAGATAATCTGCGTCAACAATCAGCAATGTGGCAAGCAATGCTAATGGCTGCTGATTTACCTAATTCTAAACAAATCTTAATTAATGGATTTATTGGCGTGGATGGACAAAAAATGAGCAAATCTTTGGGTAATGTAATTGCTCCCAGCGAATTAGTAGAAAGATATAGCGTTGATGGTGCACGGTATCTAATAATAAATCTTGGACCATTTGGTGAAGATATGGATGTTTCTTGGAAAAAATTTGATACTGTTTACACCGCAGATCTAGCTAATGGATTGGGAAATCTTTGCTCTAGGGTAGCAAAATTATGCGAAAAAAATGGTATTTCAGTTAATGAAGAATCTTCATTAAACACTGAATTTAATAAGCTAATGGACAACTATGATTTAAGTGATGGGCTTAATTGGATTGCAAGCATAGTTGCTGGCACTGACAAATATTTAAGCGAAACCCAACCTTGGAAAAAGGAAGGTAATGAGCAAAAAGAAATCTTAACAAAAGCAATTCAAAAAATTCAGATTATCGCATATCACCTTCAGCCTTTCATGCCAGAGACTGCGGATACAATTCTCAACCACTTTAGTCAATTAAAGATAACTGCTCTAACGCCACTTTTCCCACGTCTAACTTAAAATTATGATTTTTGATACTCACTGTCACTACAATCTATCGCCCTTATATGAAAACTGGCAGCAACATTGGCAAAAAGCTCAAAAGCACGGAGTAACTAAGTCTATTATCCCTGGCACTAATATTGAAACCAGCCGACGAGCTGTAGAAATTGCCAAACAAGATAAAAATCTTTATGCCGCTATTGGCATACATCCCAATGAATATGACCATATTTCAGCTACTGATCTACCAACTACCATTTACCAAAATATTGCCTCACTCTCGATGATGCTAGATGATAAAAATGTAATTGGCATTGGTGAAACTGGCTTGGATTACTACCGTTTAAAAGAGGCTGAGCGCGAGCTGGCGATCCACAATCAACAAGAAGCTTTTAAAATGCATGTTCAGCTTGCTAATGAGTTTAAAAAGATTTTAATTATCCACGCACGTGATAGGGGTGGAGAGAAAAACAAAAATAATCAAGCTTATTTTGATATTCTAGAAATTATCCAAAATGATTATCAGCACAAAAAACCATTTATTCTCCACTGTATTTCAGGACCAAAGACTTACATAGAAAAAATGCTTGAGCTAGGAGCTTATATTGGCATTGGAGGAAATATTACTTACCTAAATGCTAATGATCTGCGAGAAATAATCAAAATCGTGCCAGAGGATAGACTTCTACTAGAAACCGATGCACCCTACTTACCTCCGCAAAAATTTCGCGGACAAACTTGCGAGCCGTGGATGATTAGTGAGACTGCAGGGTATTTAAGAGATAAATTAAATTTAACCCCCGCTACTTTATAAATTTTGACCAATGCTATAGGACTCCTGTAGTATAATTAAATTATGGGAAAAAGAAAAGAAGCGTTTGGCGAGAGTATTGATACTACTGCTTTAGCAAAAAGAATATC
>JAHJBU010000014.1 GCA_018813375.1 Patescibacteria group bacterium | reverse complement strand
ATCAACTTGGATACTAGAAAATATTGAAAGTGGAACTTTAATTGGATTAGAAAACACTCCTATTTATCAGAGAATTCCAGATATTTTTCTTAAAGAGTACTATTTAAATCAATATAATCAAGAAACAAATAATCTCTTTTCTTACCAAATTATCTCTGCCAAAGATAAAGATTTACCTAAAACTATAATCATCACTAATAGCACAGTCGCCAAACATCAGCTTTCCTCTCCTCAGATAGATTTATTACACAGACTACAGAGAGAAAACTATCAACTATTAGCTAAATTTAAACCCCAACTTTCTAATTATCAATCTAGAGACAATAATTTTGATTTCATCTGGACTAATCTAGTTCCAACCACAACCATTGAGATTTATCAACAAACGATTAATGCAAATAAAAACCATTAAACATATTTTCCATAACGTCATACAAACCCCGTGGGTGTTTATTTGGTAATTAAATAGTAAAATATGCTTACATGAAACTAATTTCTGGCTCCTCCAACTTACCACTAGCTCAAAGCTTAGCCAAGCTTCTTGAAATTGATCTGATTAAAGTAAGAATGTCTAAATATCTCAATGATGAAAAACACATTGAAATTTTAAATAATATTCAAGGAGAAAATATTATCTTAGTCCAATCTTTTTCGCGTCCTGTTGATGAACACATTATGGAGTTTCTCCTCCTCACAGATGCTCTAGAGCGAATGGGGGCTAGACATGTGAATGTGGTAATTCCTTGGTATGGCTACTCACTCCAAGACAAAGTATTCAAAGAAGGAGAGCCTCTTTCAGCCAAAGTTGTGGCTAATTTAGTTTCAGCTAGCTACATCAAGCGTGTCTTTTTACTTGACGTTCATAATACTAGTATTGCTGGATTTTTTTCCGTCCCGACACATCATCTATCAGTTTTACCCCTGTTTGCAGAGTACGCTAAAAATAACTATGATCTCTCGCAAACTGTAGTGGCCAGCCCAGACTTCGGAGGATTAAAAAGAGCCGGACAACTTGCCAAATCTCTAAATGTTGATTGGGTTAATATCGATAAACAACGCAATCTCGAAACTGGAAAAATCACTAAGATGGAGCTTCATGGAGATGTTAAAAATAAAACTGTTTTAGTATTTGATGATGTCAGTATCTCTGGTGGTACAGTGGCGGAAGCATCAGAGATATTAAAAAATAATGGAGCAAAAGAAGTTCATTTCTTAGTTACTCATGGATTGTTTGCTGGCAATGCAAAATCAAAACTCAATACTCCTGCCATAGACACAATTGTAGTGACTAACTCAATTTATCATCAGCAACTACCCGACAATATTCGCGTTATTGATTGTGCTAAGCTTTTCGCAGATCAACTTAAAGATTGGATGTAAAAAAAATTATGAAATATTCAAAATTATTTGGCAAAGCTACCAAAGATAAAATTAAGGATACAAAATTCGCCAGCCATCATTACCTAACTAAAGGTGGATTTATTCGTGAGTCCACCGCTGGCAGATATTATTTTTTACCCCTTGGATGGCGTGTTCATCGCAAAATTAGACAAATCATTAAAGAAGAAATGGATGCCACTGGCGCCCAAGAAATGATTACCCCTGTTTTGCACCCCCTAGAACTCTGGCAAGAAACTAATCGCACCAACTCTGCCGGATTTGAGCTTACTACCCTAGAAGATAGGCGTGGTGCAAAATTCGCTCTTGGTGGAACTGCAGAAGAAATGTTTGTCGATTTGGTCCGCAAATTTCAATTGAGCTATAAAGATCTCCCTTTTAATGTTTACCAATTTTCAACCAAATTCCGCGATGAGTTGCGCTCTAGAGGCGGCCTACTAAGAGTTAGAGAGTTCACCATGAAGGATGCTTACTCTTTTCATGTAGATGAAAAAGATTTTAAGCGTGAATATGACATAATGGCAAAAACCTACAGTAAAATTTTTAATCGCCTAGGACTAAAAACTTACATTGTTGCTGCTGACAATGGCTATATTGGTGGTGAATACTGTCATGAATTTCAAACTGAATGTGAATTAGGTGAGGGAAAATTCTTTATCTCTGAAGACAAAAGCTATGTGGCTCATGAAGATGTAGCTGTGTTTATTAAAGAAGATAAAAATTTAGATGACAAATTGGCACAATACCAGGAAATAGAAGCTGTTAGAGGCACAACAATGGAGGATGGAGTTAAATTACATGGTTTGCCTATGTGGCAACAACTCAAAGACGTGATGTATGTGGATGATAAAAATCAAATGATTCTAGCTATTATTCGTGGAGATTATAATGTCAATGAAATAAAACTTAAGCATCTAACTGGTTCTTATGAACTAAGGCATGCTACTGATAAAGAAATACAAAATATCGGTAGCGAGCCAGGATTTATTTCTCCAGTAGGTTTAGAAAAAAAAGTATTAATTGTTGCTGATGATTCATTGCACACTGTAAAAAATATGTATGGCGGTGCTAATGGGAAACATCTTGATGCTCTAAATATGAATATTGATTGCGATTTTAAAGCTAGTATAGAGGGTGATATCGCCATGGCTCAAGATGGATTTTTAGCTCCAGATGGTAAGAGTAAACTAATTGAAAAAAGAGGTATCGAAGTGGGAAATATCTTCCAGCTTGGTCTTCACTACACTAATTTAATGTCAGGTGCTACTTTCACTGATAAAGATGGCCAAGAAAAACCTTACTACATGGGTTGCTATGGAATTGGTCTTGGTCGTACTATAGCGGCAATTATTGAAAAACATCATGATGAAAAGGGCATAATTTGGCCGGAAGCAGTAGCTCCCTTTCAGGTTCAGCTAATTTCATTAGCAGGAGCAGAAAAAAGAGCTGGTGAAATTTACAACCAACTCTTAAAAGCGGGCGTGGAAGTGCTGTGGGATGATCGTGATGAAAGTGCAGGTGCTAAATTTGCTGATGCAGATTTAATTGGGATTCCTGTTAGACTAGTTGTTTCTGATCGCACTAAAGATAAAATCGAATGGAAAAAAAGAACCAGTAAGGAAACAGAATTATTAGATCT
>JAHJBU010000105.1 GCA_018813375.1 Patescibacteria group bacterium | reverse complement strand
CCTCAGGAGCAAGCTGTGCTGTTTGCTGCAGGTAGAGATGTTAAAGGTTTATCTCCAGCAGACGAGGTGTTAATTCCTTATGAAATTAAAGCTAGTCAAGCTTATGCTCATGCTTTGTACGAGCAAAAGATTATTACAAAACAAGATCATAAAAAGTTGACTGTTGCCCTTAAGGAACTAAATGAATTACATCAACAAGGTAAGTTTAAACTAGATCCTTCTAAAGAAGATGTACATTCTAATGTTGAATCTTGGCTTGTAAATAAGCTGGGTATAGATGTTGCTGGCAAAATTCATTCTGGTAGATCTAGAAGCGATCAGGGTGTGGTTGACGTTCTTTTGTATATGAAGGAAGCCAACCTAATGATGCAAAAAGAAGTACAACTTTTAATTAAAACTTTGACTTATTTAGCTAAAAAAAATGCTCAAGTATTATTACCTGCCTATACACATCACCAACACGCCACCGTGACTACTTGGGGCAATATGCTCCATTCCTATGCAGAAGCATTCAAGAAAGACCTAAAAAAATTACAGGTTTGGCATGAGTTAGAAGAAATCAGTCCTTTGGGAAGTGCTGCTGCTTATGGCAGTACTTTCCCAATTGATAAAAATAAAATTAATCAACACCTTCAATTAAATAAAGTCTTTACAAACGAGATTCAAGTAATGACTTCTAAAGGTGATGCTGAAACCTTAATGGTTTTTAACTTAGCAATATTAATGAACCATCTATCATCATTGGCACAAACATTAATTATTTTTTCAACTAAAGAATTTAACTTTATCCAAATTAGCGATGAGTACTCCACGGGTAGTTCAATTATGCCGCAGAAAAAAAATCCTGATTCTTTGGAAGTAATGAAAGCCAAAGCTTCTATGTGTCATGGCTATCTGATGAGCTTATTAAGTTTAACTAAAGCGCCTTTTATTGGCTACAACCGAGATCAACAGTGGGTGAAGTATGTAGTCATGGATGCAATTGAGGAGGTAGCTCTCGCGCCTAAAATTATGGCTGGTGTTCTTAATACCATGAAGATTAATCAGCAAGTTATGGCTAGTTGGACTCAAAAAGGCTTTATTTTAGCTCAGGCTGTAATGGAAGGTTTAGCGATGGAGTTTCAATTACCGATGAGATTAGCCAAATTAATCATTGAAACATCTATTAAAAATAGTAATGAAAAAACAGGCTTTCAGCTTTCAATTTTAAATCAAGTCTTAGCAGAATATAAATTAACTATTTCTGTCTCAAAAAAACAATTTAAGAGTTGGACAGATCCACTATTAGTTGCGCAAAAACAAATGAAAAAGAAATTATGACGAAAAAAGTTAATGTAAAAGATACTATCTTTCAACAATCAAACTATATAAAAGTTGCCACCCACGAAGGTAAAAAAAGCGAGGTTAAAAAAATAGTCTTGCTATATTCTGGTGGTTTAGATACATCCTGTATGCTCAAATGGCTTCAGGATGAGTATCAATGTGAATTGATCACTCTAACTATAGATTATGGCCAGCAGCTTGAGGGTATATATTCTCTGGAAAAAATCAAAGAGAAAGCTTTAAAGTTGGGTGCAAAAAAAGCATATATTTTAGATTGTAAAGATGAGTTTGCAGAGCAATATCTTGCTAAGGGCATTAAAGCCAACGTAAAGTACCAAGGCGATTATCATCTGAGTACGCCTATAGCCAGACCATTATTAGCAAAAAAAGCTGTAGAGATCGCTAAAAAAGAACAGGCTGACGCCATTGCTCACGGTTGTACTGGTAAAGGTAATGACCAAGTGAGAATTGAAGCCACAGCTCTTTGTTACAACCCTGATATTAAAGTCATTGCCCCAGTCAGAGAATGGTCCATGGGTAGAGATGAAGAAATTAAATATGCAAAAAAACATGGTATTCCTGTGCCTCAAGCTTTAGATAAAACTCAAGATTGTCCATATTCTGATGATGACAATATGTTTGGAGTCACCTGGGAAGGTGGCGAAATTGAAGATCCTAAATTAGAACCAAAACTAGATAAAATTTTGCAAGTTTGTACGCCACCAGAAAAAGCTCCAGACAAAAAAGAGTATGTTGAACTTGAGTTTGAAAAAGGCATTCCTACCAAGTTAAATGGTGAACAAATGAAGTTAGCTGATCTAATTATGAAGCTAAATAAAATAGCAGGTAAACATGGAGTTGGTTATACGATTCTCATTGAGGATAGATTGGTGGGACTTAAAGTGAGAGGAGTTTATGAACTACCAGCAGCTTCAGTAATCATCAAAGCGCATTATAACTTGGAAAAATTAGTTTCAACTCAGGAAGAAAATTTTTTTAAAGAAACAATTGATAGCAAGTGGGCCTATATGTGCTACAACGCCAAATGGATGGAGCCAACCATGGATCATCTAAATGCTTATATTGAGAGTATGAATCAAAAAGTGACTGGCAAAGTGAAACTCAGTCTTTATAAAGGTAAGGCGGAAGTAGTCACTGTAGATTCACCTAACTCTTTATTTGATATTAACCTGGCTACTTTTAATAAAGATGCCAAATTTAATCAAAATTCCAGTGCGGGATTTATTGAAATCTATGGTTTGGGGATGAAGACGGCTTATCAGGTAAAGAAGGATGGGAAGTAGAAACATTTTGTAGAGTAAGACCAAGTTCTATCTTTTGGTTGCGGAATAAGTCAACTAGGTGGAGTCTAAATACCACTTTATAAATTTAACCAAGCGTTAGTATTATTGATTTGATATACTATTCACATGACAAATCAATATTTGCATGATCAAACCAATTCTATTTTATTTTCCTATGGAGTTAAAAAAGCTGCGGTTTTTGGTTCTTATGCTAGAGGTTCTCAAACTGACGAGAGTGATATTGATATCTTAGTCGAACTTGGTAAAAAAATGAGCTTGTTAGATTTTGTAGGTTTGAAGCTTGACCTAGAAGATAAATTGAATAAAAAAGTGGATTTGCTTCAATACAAAACACTCAAGCCTTCAATTAAAGATTTTATTCTAAAAGATCAATTGGTTTTTTATCAAGCATGAAGAAAATACCCACGCCATACCTTGAGTAAAACTTTCACATCCTCCATAGTTTACAATCCAATTTTCCACACCTCTTTTTCACGGAAAGCAGGAATAGTCTGGCGCAGGGCTTTATTTAGTAAATTAGGTGTTGGAAGCCAAGTCTAAACTTTAATTTTATCCACCTACTTAGGTCTTCGTGGCATATGAATTTTAGCCTGTCTGTAATTTTTTTGATCAATTCGTTGATTGTCAGGAAGAAATGAACGCAGTGAATTAGTTGATGAGAAATTTGTTTTTGGTACTGTCGATTTTTCTTTTTTCTTTTTTGTCATAATTACTTTCTTGTGAGATTATTATACTGCATTTATAGTGATAGCAGATGCATAATTTTTAGCTAACACTCACCGGAGAGCCAAATTATGTACAATCATTGCTTGTTAATGTAGACTTAAATTAAGTCATTTATGTCTTTAAATTTTTATCAATCCCTGGGTAAAATTGAAGTTTGGCCAAAACTGAGTCATGTTCATCCAGCTAGCCTGACGTATGATG